>JANNCA010000382.1:0-23274 GCA_031386075.1 Oligoflexia bacterium | reverse complement strand
GGGATGATGCCCGGCATGGGGATGATGACCTCCATGGGGATGATGCCAGGGATGGGGATGATGCCCGGCATGGGGATGATGGGAGCAATGGCGATCAAGGGAGGCATGGGGATGATGGGCGGAATGGGGATGATGCCTGGAATGGGAATGATGTATTCCGGTGGTATGGGCGGTGGTTTCTATAGTCCTTATATGGGTATGGGCGGCATGGGTATGGGCGGTGGTTTCTATAGTCCTTATATGGGAATGGGGTACAATAATCCGCAGTACCAGGCCATGGGTATGGCGTCGATGCAGAGTTCGATGATGGCTCCCCAATATGCGATGCAAGAGCAACAAGATGTCATGATTGCTCAGCAGCAAGCCTATCAGGCTCAGCAACGTGGCCTTCAACTTCAAATGACGGGTGGGGGTAACTACTATAATCCTATGATGGGCAGCAGCATGGGTGGAATGGGGTATGGTGCAGGGGGAATGGGCATGGGGATAGGAGCCGGAGGATATAGTGCAGGTGGAGGCCGTAATTTCTAAGAAAGTTCGGACCCAAGGCAAGTTGAAAGTTGGGCTGACCTTGTTTGTCTTGTACCATCTCTATGCAGTGCTTCTGATTCCTAATAGCCAAAACTACCTCGGTCTTAAGTCAGCGCCTTGGGTAGAGCCTTATGTTAATTTTTTTGAATTTGTGACTGCCTGGGGCTTTTTCGCTCCAGATCCAGGCCCGCCTCCTGTTTTCATTGACTGGGTGATCGAAGATTCTTATGGCAAACTATTAGACGTGGGACGGTGGCCTGATTATCCCGATTCGTTTTTTTGGCGGGAACGCCAATCTTTTAGGGTCAATATTGGGCGATATATGTTCACAGGAGAAGGGCGTGCCGAAAAGATGTTAACTCCTTATCTTTGTAGGCAGAATGAACACGCCGTTTCCATTACGTTATGGAAGACTTACACTAATCAAATCCCGCTCATAGATGCAGTCAATCAGTGGTCTGCTCATGCGGGTACTGCGGCTGAGCCCAATCGGCAATTATTATCTCATAACTTTTGTAAGGAGTTTAAAGATTGAAGAAGATCTCCTGGATGTATTCAAAAGCTAAAAAACTTTGGAAAATTTGGGATCAATTTTGGTTTGGTGCTGAGTGTGTCAAAAAAATGAATGCTTTTCGAACTTTATTTGCTCTCATTCTGTTTTGCGCATTCGCAATGAGGACTCAAGATTTAACTCTTTTCTATACAGACAAAGGAATTCTGCCTTTATCTGTAGTTCCTGAAATTTCTTCTCCTCACTATCGGTTTTCACTTCTTCAATATTTCACTGGAGAAGTTTCGTTGTGGGTTTTTCATGTCTCTCTACTGGCCAGCCTTTTGGCTTTAGCTATGAATTTTTACCCTCGATTTTTTTCTTTGGTTAGCTTGGTGCTTCATGTGTCTTTTATTCACAGAAACATCGGAGTCAGTTATGGACTTGATTCTTTGGCGAGCTACTATCTTTTTTATTTGTGTTTCGCTGATAGTGGAAAAGTCAAAAAAAATTCTCCTGTTGGATCGATGGCATATCGGTTGGGACAAATTCAATTGTGTATTATCTATGCATTTTCAGGAGCGGAAAAGTTAAGAGGGGCGTCTTGGTGGAAGGGCGAAGCTATCTGGGATGTTTTGAATAATTACTTGATGGCTCGGTGGGATTTCTCCTGGCTATCTACATTTGCGATTCCTTTAATATTTTTAACTTATGCCACTCTTATTTGGGAAATATACTTTCCAATATTGGTTTGGACTAAAAAGATGAGGCGTCCTGTTCTATTGATGGGAGTCATCGTTCATCTTGGAATTGGGATTACTTTAAATCTTCTTTTTTTTGAATTAGCGACTCTTTCTGTTTATGTTTTATTTTTAGAACAGCAAGAGCTTGTTGCCTTACAACGTTGGATGGCGAATAGGTTTCAAGTGGCGAAAATGAAAAATTTTTATTCAAAACTCAAGTCATTTTGAGAAGTGTCGATAGGTACTTTGTCTAGGCTAGAGGACTTTGGTGGGTAATCGATGCTTAGGCGACTTGACTGAGGGCTGCTTTCATCTGCTCAGTTTGCCGAGGAGGCGAATCTGGGTACAGCAACAGGTGGAGGTGGTCCTCGTCCTTTTTTATGATAGGCTTTCTGTCCTATGATTCAACTTAATCACATTGGGATTGCGGTTCAAGATCTGCCAGCCATGCAGAGACTCTTTGCTTTGTTAGGGCTGATGCCTGCCTGGATCGAGTCCGTTCCAGATCAGGGAGTGGTCACTCATTTTTATCCATTGCCTCTAGCTGATGGGGCGCTGGAGCTTTTAGAGCCGAGCGATCCAAAGGGGGCTGTTTCTCAGTTTATCAGCAAACGGGGCCCGGGGGTTCACCATCTTTCGTTTATGGTCGATAAAGGAGAGATGGATTTACTTTGCGCAAATTTACGATCCAACGGTTATCGACTCGTCTATGATGAAGCAAAACAGGGGGCTCAAGGGATGAGAATTAATTTTATTCACCCTGCTACCTCGGGTGGGGTCTTGGTAGAGCTCATGGAGAAAGGATGATATGCCCATTCGCCTCACACGAACGATAAAAAATCTTGTTTTGATATCTTTTGTTGTTTTTCTCATTCAGCAAACAGCCGACCAATTTTTTGGCTTGGGTGTATTGCCTTGGCTGGCGTTGGTGCCTTCTATGTTTTGGAATAGCCACGCCTATTGGCAAATTTTTACCTATTCTTTTGTACAGCGAGATGTCATGCAGTTGTTTTTTAATTTGATGATGCTTGCATTTATTGGGAGTGAGCTCGAGGCGATTTGGGGCGCCGTGCGCTTCCTTCGTTATTACTCCTTCTGTGCAACCGTGCCAGCTGTTTTCTACCTCATGACTCAAGCGCTAGGCATAGGGGGCGGGGATGGCGGTATGCCTCTTGTGGGCGCTTCAGGAGCTATCTATGGGCTTTTGACAGCCTACGGGATCATTTTTGGTGAAAGAGTTCTTCTTTTTATGATGCTCTTCCCCATGAAAGCAAAGCATTTTGTTTGGGTTTTGGGGTTAATCGAGCTTATGACGACCCTCTTTTCTACTGGGGGGGGCGCCTCGAGCGTCACGCTTTTGGTGGGAATGGTCGCTGGGTTTATTTACCTTTCGGTACAAACAACCTGGAGGTTAGCCATGAAGGGTGGTTCTAAAAGTCCAAGTTTACTTTCAAAGATAGCAGATCGTTGGCCGCGCCGAACGAGGAGTCGTAAAAACAGCCATTTGAAGCTCATAGTGAATCACGGGAAAGATATCGATCACACTCATGATTCTGCTGATGATGAGACCGAGGGCGGAACGCCTAAAACCTGGCACTAGGGTAAAGGTTCAGACTCTTGCAGCTGGGTTGGGTAGGTCACAAATTGTTCAGAGTCCTTGAGTCAGGCATGGGAGCGACCTTAAAATCCTATTTCTGGAGCTAACAGGACCCGACCCAAAACTTTCGTTGTTGACACGCGGAGTCCGGGCGATTTATCTATGTCACTATGGCACTTTTACATGAATCAGTGAACTTTAAGAAATTTGATACTCGGATGGTCGAACGGAACGTCGCTCGTGGGGTTTTGACAAGTCAGGAATTGACCGAAGTTGTTAAGAATTTACCCGATGACGCAGAAAATGCAGAGTATGTGAACACAGAAATACTTGCCGACGATGTTACCGGCGAATCCCTGAATCATTCGGTAATGAACGGTCTCGCTCCTCATTAAAAAATCTCAGAAGGAGCTTTTTATGACTCTTTCATCTACTTCTGCACCTTCAAAATCAGATTTAAGTGCAATAGAAGATTTGACTATTTTAGGAACCGGTCCTGCGGGCCTGACTGCAGCGATTTATAGCGCTCGGGCGAATTTACGTCCCGTTTGTATTGAAGGAGATCAGCCAGGGGGCCAGCTCACCATTACAACAGACGTGGAAAACTATCCTGGCTTTGCAGAGCCAGTCATGGGGCCTGACCTCATGACTGCTTTCCGTAAGCAGGCGGAAAGATTTGGGACTCGATTCCATCAGGGGCGAATTGTTCGGGCCGATCTTTCTAAGAGACCGTTTGAGTTGCATTTTTCGAACGGAACTGAATTGAAAACGCGCACGTTAGTGATTGCCACCGGCGCGTCTGCTAAGTGGATTGGGATTCCAAGCGAAAAGCGCTTGATGGGCAAAGGTGTTTCTGCTTGCGCTACCTGTGACGGCTTTTTCTTCCGCAATTTAGATATTGCGGTCGTTGGAGGCGGTGATACGGCTATGGAAGAAGCTACTTTTTTAACTCGTTTTGCCAAGTCAGTTACTATCATTCACCGACGCGATAAATTGCGGGCCAGTAAGATTATGCAAGAAAAGGCGGCTAAAAATCCAAAAATTCGGTTTATTTTGGACACCGAAGTAGAAGAGATTCTTGGAGAAAAAGCAGTCACTGGAATTCGAATCCGAAATCTTAAAACACAGCATGTTTCTGAGCTTTCTTTAGAGGGAGTTTTTGTTGCAATTGGGCATGAGCCCAATACTGCGGTATTTAGGCCTTATTTGAAATGTGATGCTACGGGATATTTAGAGACTGTGCCAGGATCCACACGAACTAGTATTCCGGGAGTTTTTGCTGCGGGTGATGTTGCTGATCATGTGTATCGACAAGCTGTGACTGCCGCTGGAACAGGATGCATGGCCGCCCTGGATGCAGAACGCTTTTTAGAGCTTGGAGATTAAAATGGAAGAGTCTGGGTGGAGCGATCAATCTGAGCAGGTCAGAGTACGTTTCGAAAAATTGTCTCGGTTAAAAAATCACAATCTGACTCCCTATCGAAATGGACTGAGTCCGTCTCATTTGTCGACCGCGCTTCATCTCAGTTACGATGAAAAATCCAAAGAAGAACTGGAGACTTTGAAAATATCGTGCTCAGTAGCGGGTAGAATCATGGCTATCCGTGACTTTGGAAAAGCCTCTTTTGTCCGGATTCAGGACAGAGGCGGGATGATTCAGCTTTTCGTTCAAAAAAATCAATTAGGGCCAGAAAATTATACTTTCTATAAAGAGTTTTTAGATATTGGCGATATTATTTTTTCAAAGGGAATCGTCTTTAAGACGAAGACCGGGGAGCTATCGGTTCAGAGTGATTCCCTTGAGTTAGTGACCAAATCCCTAAGACCTTTGCCTGAAAAGTTTCATGGGATCGCAGATATTGAAATTAAATACCGGCAGAGATATTTAGATTTAATATCTAGTGAGGCTACAAAAGAAACTTTTAGAAAGCGCTCAAAAATAGTTCAAGAGTTGAGAAGCTTCTTTATCGAGCGGGACTTCATGGAAGTGGAAACTCCGATGATGCATCCGATCGCTGGCGGGGCCACTGCAAGACCCTTTGCGACCCATCATAATGCTTTAAACATGACTCTCTTTATGCGAATCGCCCCAGAACTTTATTTGAAACGACTGGTCGTTGGCGGGTTGGAAAGAGTCTTTGAAATTAATCGTAATTTTCGAAACGAAGGAATTTCCATCAAGCATAATCCTGAATTTACTATGCTTGAGTTTTATCAGTCTTACTCAACTTACGAAGATCTCATGGATATGCATGAAAGTTTGTTTCAGCGTTTAGGTGAGAAGGTCCTGGGCTCATTGGAGTTGACCTATCAAGGAACTCAGATTCATTTGAAAGGGCCTTGGCAGCGGATTGGAGTAGAGGACGCTATTGTTCAGTATTCGGGCTTTAAGGAGCATTCAAGACTGAGAGATAGGCAAGCCCTCTTAGATTATGGCCAACAAAAGGGACTTCGGATGGACCCGAAGGACACGACCGGTGGGCTCATGATGGTGATCTTTGACGAAGAAGTGGAAGCTCAATTGATTCAGCCAACTTTTGTCACGCATTATCCTCTCGACGTCTCACCTCTTTCCCGCAGGAATGAGAAGGATCCATTTCTTGTCGATCGATTTGAGCTTTTTATTTATGGCCGTGAAATGGCCAACGCATTTTCTGAACTCAATGATCCGGTGGATCAAAAATCTCGTTTTGAAGCTCAAGTTCAAGCCAAGTTGGCAGGAAATGAAGAGGCGAGCGACATGGATGCTGACTTCGTGGAAGCATTAGAGTACGGGATGCCTCCTACCGCCGGAGCAGGTATTGGTATTGATCGACTCGTGATGTTATTTACGGATTCACCTAGTATTCGAGATGTGATTTTATTTCCCTTGATGCGTCCTCATGATGCATCCTAATAATGTTCAATGATTCGAAATATTGTCCCCATCCTGGCCAAAAGGTTTCTTTTATCTAAATCTTCTGATGGGTTTTTATCGCTCATTTCCTGGGTTTCTATTCTGGGAGTCGCGCTGGGTGTAATGGCTTTGACCGTTGTCACGAGTGTAATCAATGGCTTCGAGGGAGAACTCGTACGGGTGATCACCAATATGAACGGAGATGTTCTCCTTTACTCTCGGGGTGACCCCCTTCGAAATTCGGACGGAGTTAAAGCTGAGATTCGCAAAATTTTACCTGAGGCTCAGGCTGTAACCGCTTCTTTCGTTACAGAAATCATGACCTCTGGGCCCATTGGAGTTTCAGGTGCCATATTGCAGGGAGTTGAGGCGGATTCACTCGGGTCTGTAACGGCCATTCCAAGGCACTTGGTGTCAGGAAGGATGCCTGAAGCGGCAGGTGAAGTGACCTTGGGCTCTTCACTGGCCGAAAAGCTGGGTGCCGTCGAGGGCGTTGAGATTCGGCTGATTGCTCCATTTACGGGAGGATTGGATTCTGAACCTCGTGTGTTAAAGGCTAATGTTGTTGGGATCGTACGAATGGGGATGTACGATTATGACAGTAAATTTATTTTTATGCGGTTGGATGCCGTTCAAAAGTACTTAGATCAACTTGGCAAAGTAACTAACTTTAATGTTAAGTTATCTCCAGGAGCCAATAGTCGCTTGGCCTCTGATCGGCTTGCGAAAAATTTTGAGTTTCCATTCAGGGCCAAAGACTGGAGTCAGCTGAATAGGAATCTTTTTTATGCTATTCAGCTAGAGAAAGCTGTGATCGCCATTATTCTGACAGTCATTGTGGTGGTTGCTGCTTTTAACGTCGTCAGTACCTTAATGATGATGATTCACGATAAGTCTAAAGAAATTGCCATTTTGAAAGCCATGGGATTTCGAAGGGCACAAAGTTTTCGACTTTTCTGCATGATTGGAGTTGGAATCGGAGCTGTTGGAATTTGTCTGGGAATGCTTGCCGGAATGGGCCTAGGTTGGATTTTAAAGACGACTCGATGGATCACGCTACCTTCTGATATTTACTATATTGGTTTCTTGCCTGTAGTGATGAGAGGGAAGGAAATGGGTTTGATTGCCGGAGTCGCACTGATGATATCATTTCTTGCCACCCTTTACCCCTCTTGGGCGGTGTCGCGGCGGTCTCCCTTGGAGGGCATAAGGTATGAGTGAAGTTGCTGGTCAAAGTGCTGCCTTGAATCGGGGTGGCTCCTCTGGGGTGTTAGTCAGAGCTGAACAGATTCACAAATCTTTCTTTAAGGGAAAAAAGGAAATTCCCGTCATTCGGGGAGTGGATTTGGTCGTCCAAGCGGGGGAGCTCGTTGCAATAACTGGGGCATCGGGAGTGGGAAAGAGTACTCTTCTTCATATTTTAGGAACTCTAGAGCCACCCTCTTCTGGTAGGGTGCTTTTTGGTCAAAAGCAGGAAAATGTATTCCAGTTTTCAGAAAAATCACTTTCATTTTTTAGAAATAGAAGTTTGGGATTTGTATTTCAATTTCACTACCTCTTACCTGAGTTTACGGCGTTAGAGAATGTGATGATGCCTGCCTTGATTGCAGGGCATCCGAGACAGGTGTCCGAGAAACAGGCAACTGACTTGTTAAATTTTGTAGGCCTCAAGCATCGTTTGGATCATCGCCCGAGTGAGTTGTCGGGAGGGGAGCAACAGAGAGTTGCAGTGGCGCGGGCAGTAATCCTGCGTCCGAGACTCCTCCTCGCAGACGAATTGACGGGTAATCTCGATTCGACGAATCGGAATCTGGTGATTGATTTGTTGGTTCGTCTTAACGAAATGACGGGTGTTTCTGTTTTACTAGTGACTCATGATCAAGAACTTGCAAAAAAGATGCATCGCGTCTTAGTGATGAAGGATGGTTTATTCGTCAATTGAAATTCATTTCAAGTTGACAGCAGAGAGCTACCCACCTAGACATAAATCTAGTGATAGCGCTTAGTTCGTTTCTAAAAAAGAGCCTTGAATGGCGCCGGTTCATTTTCTTTGTTCTGACATTGCAGACAGTCAGTTCGAACTTACTTTTTTGTGCGCTCGCAAAACAATCCGTCTCTTCCGTTCAGGCTGTCCAGAGCACACAAGAGCAGGTCCATTCATCGGATGAGAGTTCGGGTAAAATCGTTGCACACATTGAAGTGGAAGGCCTTAAGCGAATTGAGAAGGATGCGGTCCTGGCTAAGGTCGGCACCAAGCCGGGGGAGGTGCTCACCTCAGATCAAATTCGCAGAGACGTTCAAGCGATTTTTAGCATGGGCTTTTTTGACGATGTTTTAGTTCAGGAAGAAACTGTCGATCAAAATCGAATCCATTTGATTTATGTGGTTCGAGAGCGGCCCGTCATTGCTAAAATTGAGTTTGAGGGCAATGAACGGTTGACGTCCAGTGACCTCAAGGATGTCGTCAAGATTAAAGAATGGTCGATTTTAGACATCAATAAAGTGCGAGAAGACGTTGCTCTCATTCAGAAGCACTATGAGGAAAAAGGATTTTATTTAGCAAAAGTATCGTTTGAAGTGAAACCCATCAAAGGTGATGAAGTCCAGCTCATCTATAAAATTAACGACTATGAAAAAGTTCAGATCAAAAAGATTACCTTCTTGAATAATAGGCGATTTACGGATGACGAGCTGAAGTCAGTTTTTGCCGAAACGAAAGAGGGTGGGTTTTTCTCATTTATTAGCGGTTCTGGGAATTTCAAAGAATCAGCTTTTAAGCAGGATTTGCAGCGGCTCACCTATTGGTATTTGGATCACGGCTACGTGAAGTTTAAATATGAAAACCCAGTAGTTTCTGTCAGCGACGATAAGAAGTGGCTCTTTATTTCCATTTACGTGGATGAAGGTAACCCATATGAAATCGGAAGCCTTGACTTTGGGGGCGACCTCCTTTTTCCAAAAGAAGAGCTTCACAATGATGTCGTGATGGGCCCAGGGACTATCTTTAGTATATCGAAAAGAAATGCAGACATACAAAAGCTGACTGAAAAATACCAGGATTTGGGCTATGCGTTTGTGAACGTGGTTCCCAAAATGAATATCCACGATGACTCCAAGACTTTGGATTTGGAGTATGACTTTGAAAAAGGGAATTTAGTCTATTTCGGTGAGATTAATGTCGCTGGAAATAGTAAAACTTATGACAAAGTGATTCGGCGGGAGTTAAAAATTCATGAAGGTGAACTTTACAGTGGTTCCAAACTCAGAGTTTCTAGAGAAAACGTAGAGAGGTTAGGCTACTTCAGTCCAGGCGACGTCATCTTTAATACGACGACGTCGAAGACTCAGCCCGATATTTTGAATGTGGAAATCAGCGTGAAAGAGCGTTCTACCGGGACGATCACTTTAGGCGCAGGGTACGGTAGCTATCAAGGGTTTTTCTTTACCACGCAAATTTCAGAAATTAATCTATTGGGTCGAGGTCAGACCCTGAGCTTTGCAGCTCAGTATTCGATTCAGCAACTTTCTCAAAGCTTCAATCTCGGATTTACGGAACCGTATACCTTTGACTCTTTGTGGACGACAGGGTTTGATGTCTATGCAGTCAAGTTTCCGATCCCCTATCGTTGGACCACTTCTAAACTCGGATTTGACGTTCGGTTTGGCCATCCGATATTCGATTATACCTACGGGTATATTACTTATAAACTTGAAGGATTACAGGATCTTTTTCCGGATATTTCAGTCGATCCCAATTTGATTAAGGCAGATACTGGCTTGCTTTCGAGCATGATCTGGAGCGTGATTCGGGATAAACGCAACAATCGATTCGAAACATCGTCAGGGAATTATCAAAGTGCCACACTAGAAACTGCCGGCATTGGCGGTGATATGCAGTTCATCAAGTGGACTGTGAACAATCGATATTATCAAAAAATTGTTGGAGACCTCGTCTTTAGGAATAGTACTGAAGTCGGACAAATTGCGGGATTAGGGGCTTCGTTAGTTCCTCCTTCTCAGAAATTTTATTTGGGGGGTCCAAATAATATGAAGGGCTATCAGCTCTTTCTTCTCGGCCCCCTTGCTCAGAATAGCCAGGGCTCGCCCATGCCGCTTGGCGGGAATATCGAGGGCTTCTCTTTGTTTGAGGTCGAATACCCTGTTTTGAAGGAAGCCGGGATTAAAGCGGTGGTGTTTTTTGATGCCGGCAATACTTGGGAGACTTGGCCTGGATCAAATCTGAGGATTCAAACTGATGTGGGTTTTGGATTTAGGTGGTTCTCTCCGATTGGGCCGTTGCGATTTGAGTGGGGCTTTCCCCTGAATCCAAGATCACAGGATTCACCTTCTGTCTTCCAGTTCTTTATTGGGCCTCCGTTTTAGAAAAAGTTAGACTACCGATCCTCAAGGGGAGCGCACGGAGAGTCCCCGATAGCTCTCGTCGGGAATTGCTAGACGATCGTCTTGTATTTGCAGATAGGTTGTGTTTCTCTGCTAATAATACTTTACTTATAGCGGAGAGGAACTCAATGAAGAACAGTCATACGAAGAGAAATCAAAATCTGAAAAATTTTAGTTTAGCCCTAGTGCTTTCGAGCCTTTCGATCGCTTTTGCTCAGGCAGCAGCCGAAGTGAAGATCGGAACTGTCGATATGCAAAAGGCCTTGCAGTCAGTGGATTCTGGAAAAAAAGCTAAAGCACAGCTTGAAAAAGAATTCAATGCGAAGAAAAAAGAGCTCCAAGGTGAAGAGACCTCGATTAGAAAGGCGACGGAAGAATTTAAAAAACAATCCCTCGTCATGAGCGACGAGGCCCGTGCCAAAAAGCAGGGAGAACTTCAAGAACGGATCATGAAATTCCAAGAACTCACCTCTCGCTCTCAGATGGAAATTCAGCAAAAAGAAAAAGAACTGACACAGCCCCTGATTAATCGACTTAAGGGCATTATTGCAGATCTCGCGAAGAAAGGGGACTATAGTGTCGTACTTGAGAAGAGTGAAAATAGTGTTCTTTTCTCACTAGAAAAAGATGACCTGACGAGTGAAGTCATTTCGAATTTTAATAAACAGGCGAAGAGCAATTCTTCAAACGATTCAGGATAATTTCGGGGCTAGAATTCATGTCCTTTTCAGTTCAAGAAATTTTAGATTTTACTGGCGGGCGGATAGTCAACTCCTCCTGGGTAGGACCTTTGATTCAAAGTGTTTCTGTAGAAAAGCCCGTCTCCTTGAAGGGTTCTCAACCTTCGGAAGTGGCCTTCTTTTTTTCGCGGGCGTTTGAACAAGAGCTTCCCTTTGCGAACCCAGGGGTTTTAGTGATTGGCGAAGCCTTTGTGTCGGGGCTTCAGGGTGCGTCACACGCCTTGCCGTTTTGGAAGACAGCTGTAGTGGTAGCCTGTCAGGATCCCTACTCTGCCATGGCTGTGCTATCAGAAAAATTTGCCTCAGTCCTATCACCTGGCGCTCATTTGCCTTCGGATTCGAATGCTCCTTTGGATTTAGCAGAGATTCATCCGTCCTCTGTGGTTCATTCCACGGTAGCGTTAGGGGCTGGGGTTAAGGTCGGTCCTCATTGTGTGATCGAAGCTAACGTCAGGCTCGGGACAGGTTGTGTGCTTTACTCAGGCTGTTCGATTGGCGAGAGCTCCATCCTGGGTGACCACTGCGTTGCTTTTCCAAGGGTGGTTATTTATGATCATGTGACGATCGGGGCTCGAGCACGGCTTCATGCGGGGGCAGTGATTGGTGCAGATGGATTTGGGTATGCCCCAAAAATGAAAGACCATCAGGTGGTAGGACACCAGAAGATCTATCATTTGGGTGGAGTGACGATTGGGGACGATGTCGAGGTGGGCGCTAATTCTGCGATTGATCGAGGTACTTTTGGACAAACTCGGATCGGAAATCAGATAAAAATCGATAACCTGGTTCACATCGGACATAATGCCCTCTTAGATGAGGGTGCAATTATTTGTGGGGGGGCTTGTCTTGCGGGGCATGCGAGAGTGGGGAAGTATGCTTATGTGGGCGGATTGACTGGGATCGCCAATCATGTTGATATTGGAGATCGGGCTCGGGTAGGCGCTCTGACTTTGGTGACCAAGGACGTCCCTGTAGGGGGAACAGCAGTAGGGAATCCTCATCGTGAATATCAAGAACATTTTCGCACGCATGCACTGTTGAACAGGCTTCTTGCGGAACGGAGAAAGAAGTAAATGGAAAACCGATACCACCTCAATGTAAATCAAATTCAGAGATTCTTGCCTCATCGTTCGCCCTTTTTATTAGTCGATCGGATTTTGGAAATCCATCCTGTCGGCGATTTAGATCAAGCGCCTCCCTATGCGCCAGTCGGCACCAAAGTGGTAGGGTTGAAAAACATTTCCTACAATGAGCCTTATTTTCAAGGGCATTTTCCGGGATTTGCTATTGTCCCAGGCGTCCTGCTGATTGAGACGATGGCTCAAACTGCTAGCTTTTCCGTTTATCCCAATATGGTTCGAGACATCGAGAGGCTTTCTCGAGAATTTCAGTGTATTTTAGTTGGTGTGGACGGAGCACGTTTTCGGAAACCGGTCATACCTGGCGATTCCCTTCGGATTGAAACCGAGGTCACAAAGTGCCGTGGAAGGCTCTGGGCCTTTCAGTGTGTTGCCTGGGTGGACGGTCAGAAAGTCGCGGAAGCAGAGATTCTAGCTAATTTAATTGCGAATTCGAACCCACAGGGTGCTGATTCACCCGTGGATCCTAGCACTCAGAGGGACCGTAAAAAATGATCCATCCTACTTCAATTGTTCATCCAGAAGCCAATATTGATCCTTCGGTAGAAATCGGTCCATGGTGCACTGTAGGTCCCCACGTCAAGATAGCGAAGGGGACGCGCTTAGTCAGCCATGTAGTTTTGGAGGGATGGACCGAGATCGGTGAGGACAATTTATTTTATCCCTTTTCGGTTTTGGGTGCGATCCCTCAAGACCTCAAATACAATGGGGAACCTACCCGCTTAGTGATTGGGGATAAAAATACGATCCGAGAGAGTGTGACATTGAATCTCGGGACTGTCGGTGGCGGAGGGGTTACGCGCATTGGAAGTCACTGTTTGATTATGGCCTATACCCATTTAGGTCATGATTGTATTGTTGGCAATCATTGTATTATTGCAAACTATGGGGGGCTCGCGGGTCATGTAATTCTAGAGGATTATGTGACGATTGGTGGCATGACCGGAATTTCACAATTTGTTCGAATTGGTGCCCATGCTTACATTGGTGGGCAATCAGGCTTAGAGAGGGATGTTCCTCCGTTTGCAGTGGCAGCAGGGGCCCGCCCGACTCAGCTCAAAGGGACGAACTTGGTCGGATTGAGGCGAAGGGGGTTTTCTTCCGAAACGATTCAAAAAGTGAACGAAGCGATGAAATTGTGGACCCGCACTGACGTTCAAAAAGAAAAATGCCTTCAGGAAATTGAATCTCAGTACGGTGAATGTCCCGAAATCAAAGAGATGATCGCATTTATTCGCCGAAGCGAGGTAGGCGTAGTCCGGTAGTTCATGAGAATTCTGATCTCAGCAGCAGAAACGTCGTCTGATGTGCATGGAGCCGAGCTTCTGAAAGCCATACGGGAGCAGTTAGGAGACGCTGCTGAGCTTGAAGCTTTTGGAATCGGAGGGCCTCAGTTGCAGCAGGCGGGTTTGAAGGTGATTGTGGATGCCCGTGAGCTTCTCGCAATGGGGTTTACAGAGATTTTAGGTCGTTTGCCGACAGTGTTGCGAGCCCTTCGACAGATGACTCAAGCCGCTTCCAGAATGAGGCCAGATGTCGCGGTCTTGATCGATTATCCTGATTTTCATTTTCGCTTGGCGAGACGCTTGAGTCGGCTAGGAATCCCTCTCATTTATTACATTCCTCCTAAAACATGGGTTTGGAGAAAAAGAAGAGTCCAGTTGCTTCGTCGACTCTTCGTACGAATTTTGTGCATTTTGCCATTTGAAGAAGATTTTTATCGAAGCCAAAATGTCGCAGTAAAATACGTGGGGAATCCTTTGGTGGATGAGCTACCTATCGATCTTACCCGGGAGGCCGCACGAAGTCAGTTAGCGCTCGAACTCAAGGAGAAAGTCTTAGTTCTGATGCCAGGGAGTCGGCTATCTGAACTCAAGCAGCATTTCGACCTGATGCTAGATGCCGCTGGCGGGGCAGCTGAAATTCTGAGTGCGCGAGGCTACCTTAAAGCTCAGGAAAAACTTCAAGTTCTCATGCCATTTCCTGTGACAGTAGATTTTCAGAAAATACGGGATCGGTTTCAAAAAAGGTCGCTCCGTAGCCCTCTCGATAGTCACTTGAACATTCGTTTGTCACAAGGTGATGCTGGGCAATGCCTCGTGGCTGCAGATTCAGGTTTGATTAAATCGGGCACTTCGACGCTGGAGGCTGGGTTATTGAGGTGTCCTCATACGATTGTCTATAAAACAACTCGAATGACGGCCTGGATTTATAAAAATTTAATTCGATATCGAGGACCCGTGGGGCTGGTGAATTTAGTGGCCCAGGGCCCCTTGAGGGAGAAAGAGGGTTTGGGTTCAAGGGATTCAAAACGGGACTATTTGGTCAAAGAACTCGTTTTGGATGAGGTGACCTTAACGTCACTCAGGGATGAAATCGTATCGTTGATGACCGAACCCGAAAAGTGCAGACAAATGATCCGAGGATTTGAAGTCTTGAGAGATCAGGTGTGTGGTAAAACAGTGCGGATTCGTCCGAGTCACTCCGCAGCGAGGGAAGTCATTGGAGTCATGCAAGCTGCTCGGAGGTCTCACTTGTGAGGGGGGTCCGACGGCTTGGGGTGGGGATTGCTTCTACAGTATGGTCTTTGTTGAATGAAAGTATTCGATTTTTAGTGCGGAGGGGGATTTTAAAGCCAGCGAGGTTGAGCGTTAGAGTGATCAGCGTCGGCAATATTCAGGTGGGCGGAGCAGGTAAGACGCCTCTGGTTGCACGAATGGCTCAGGAAGCACATGAGAGAGGTCTTCAGGTTTGTATTTTGACTCGGGGTTATCGAGGCTCCTGGGAATCCTCAGGGGGTGTCATTCTTCCTGGCTTGAGTCCTGTGTTTGTTCCTCAATGCGGAGATGAGGCGGCTCTTTTACATGATCTTTGCCCGCATGCTTTTATTGGGGTCGGTGCAGATCGGGTCATGCGGTATCAAGCTCTATGTGAAGAGCTGTTGAATTCAAATCGACCTCCTTTGGACCTAGTTATTTTGGACGATGGATTTCAACACTGGCGAATTCACAAGGACATAGAGGTCGTCGCTTTGACTTCGGCAAAATCGACAGAGGTTTTGTTTCGGGACTTCCCGCGGGCTGCGCAGAAGGCTCATCTTTTGGTTTGGACTAAAGGCGAAAGTCGCCCCGAGGTAGGGAGTCATTCTCTTGTGAGAATTCGATACCGACTTCCGGTCCCGTCCGTACAAGTACCAGAGGTCTCATTTTGGCTAGTGACGGGGGTCGTTGACGGAGGATCTGTTTACTCTCTCGCAATCCGCTCTGGGTATCGAGTGGTTCGGCATATTGAGAATGAAGACCATGCTCACTATCGATTGAAAGAGGTCTCCCAGATTCTTCAAGAGGGCGCCAAAAATCGGGCACGAATCCTTCTCACGGGAAAAGATTGGGTGAAGTGGCGAGCCCTTGGAATCAAATTTTCTGACGTGACGGTTTTGGAGCCAGAGCTCGTCATCATTGGCGGGGAGGGTGGGGCTGAACATTGGTCCCGAGTTTTATGGAAAGAATAATTCTTCCCTTCCTACGGGCTATTGCTTTTATGTTCGTGCTTCAGCCTAGGCGTCTTCAGTTGATGTGGGGGGGGGTACTAGGGGCCTTGTTCTACGGGCTTCGCTATCGGTACTCGGTGGTGAATCAGAATATTCAAAGGGTGTTTCCAGATTTAGCCAGGCAGAGCCAGGCCAAAATCGCTCGAGAGAGCTATCGCCATTTGGGAAATTTAACTCTTGAAATACTCATGCTTCTTGGGCCTCTTCGGAATTTTGTCCTCAAATATGTGGATGTCCAAGGCTTTGAGAATTTTCTAGAAGCCCAAAAACTCGGCAAAGGAGTGATATTCCTGTCGAGCCATGTTGGGAATTGGGAAATTATGGCCGCCACCGGAGGGGTGATTCACGCAACGGACCTTATGTTGGTGACGAAGCGGCTTAAGCCTGAGTGGCTGCATCGTGCGATCGAGGAGGGGCGACGGCGGTGCCATGTGGAGGCTACCTATGAGCCCAGGACCCTGCGGGATGTCCTAGCTCACCTCAAAAAAAAAGGGACCGTGGGATTTGTGATGGACCAATATGTTGGACCTCCTGTAGGGGTTCGAGTCCCTTTATTCGGAGTTCCTGTAGGTGCTGCAATGGTGGTTGCTGCTCTCACCAAACGAACAGGGGCTCCTATTCTGCCTGTTGAAAATTATCGAACTCCTGAGGGAAGGTGGGTAGTAGAAGTGAAGCCGCCAGTTTCCTGGCAGGCTCATTCTAATCCTCATTATGAACTAGCTTTAAATACTGCTTTATATACAAATATTATTGAAAAAAGTATTCTAGCCCACCCCTCTCAATGGCTTTGGGCACATCGCAGATTCAAAGGAGATCTCTCGCCGCTTCGTGAAAGCGAGTGGAGTGAGCCTCGAGCCCGTAAATAACCCTGGCTGGACTTTCGTTATCCTATCTCCTAAACTAAATAGATGTTTCGTGAGAACAGAGTGCGCCAAGTTCTATTGATTCTCTTCGTTTTGCTGTTGAGCTGCGTAAATGGCTCGATACGGCATGTCAGGATGAATAATGAATTGCCTTCGGACTTTCCAAAAGAATTAAAAGATCGATTCGAGATTAAAGATGTTACGTCATCGATTCCGAATTTATTAACTTCGGATGTTGAAGTTTCTAAGGGCCCATCCCCTGCTTCTTTCTCTGAGCCTGCAATTGAATCTAAGGTCAGTAAGAAGAAAAAGAAAAGAATGAAAATCAAAGAGGAGCATCAAAAGGAACTCGCTCGAGGTACTGTGCACTCAGCACCTTTTGTATATCCTATTCGACGGCCTGGGAGAGATCCTATTTGGGTGGGGGAGAAGTTTGTCTATTCTATTTTGTACTTAGGGGTGCCGGCCGGCAGCTTCACATTAGAGATTTTGCCGTTCAAAACGATTAGTAATCGTAAAGTTTATCATATTCGTGGTAACGCAGTGAGTTCGACGATATTTAGCTTGTTTTATAGGCTGAATGACATTGTCGAGAGTTTTATGGACTATGAAGGAAGTTTTTCTCATCGATTTCATATTATTTTAGATGAGTCCAAACAGTCTAGAGACGCTCTTGAACTCTATGACTCAGAGAAGGCTCAGACTTTCTACTGGAACCGCTGGGATCATAAGGTGAACGGGTATAAAGAATCCAAGGAATTTGCAGCCATTCAGCCCTTCTCTCAGGATAGCTTGTCTGCACTTTATTTTATGAGAACTCTTGCATTGCCTCCAGATTCAGTGATTAGTTTCCCTGTTGTTTCTGAAGGAAAAGGCTGGGAGGCGATCTGTAACGTCGTCCGGAGAGAGATGTTAAGGACACCTTTCGGAAAAGTTCAGACCATTGTCATTCGTCCGGATACGAAGTTTCAAGGGATCCTCAGAAAGAATGGGAATAGCTTTTTGTGGTTGACTGACGATGATAGGAAAATCCCGGTTCGGTTAGAGGCAAAGGTTCGGATTGGAACGGTCGTAGCGGAATTGAGACATGTGGAACTTGGCACTCCCCCGGCGGCTGAGGTCAATCCACTGGCGACGCCCAAACCAGATTCAACTCCCTTGCCCACTCCATAGAAAGGAGCCAGTGATATGGGAACTCGCCACAAGATCGTGGTTCGATCTCCGAATTGGATCGGAGATCAGATTTTAGCTTATCCATTTTTTCACTATTTGCGCGAGGCGTATCCGTCCTCCCACATTGCAGTGGTTTGTTCGCCTTGGGTAGAGGCTGTGCAGTTTCGGAACCTAGTGGATGAAGTTCATCTGTTGCCGAAGGTAAAAGGAGCGTCTCTTTGGGATAAATGGCAATCATTGGAGCTGGGCGCAGAAGGATTAAAGCAAGCGGGTCCCTGGGATTTAGGGATTTGTCTGCCGAATTCTTTTTCGTCAGCATGGCTGTTTTATCGCTCTGGCGTCAAAAGGAGGCGAGGTTATGCTACGGATGGGCGTGGGTTTTTACTTCAGGAGTCCCTCCCTTGGTCAAGAAAATCTATTTCCCATCGAGCTGAAGCTTATGTGAGACTAGTGACAGAAGCCCCTCTCTCTTTACCACCAGTGAGCGAGTTTTGGGGTACTTATCCGTCGAATGATTTAGATCCGAAAATCCCTGGAGTTTTAGAGCAATTGAATGTGGAAACGGCTTGGCCAGCATCTACACCGCTTGACCTTCACCCATTCCAGATCCCGGGGGAGTACTATGTATTGGCGCCAGGTTCTACGGCTGAATCTCGCCGTTGGCCTGTCGAGCGATTTGCAGCCCTGGCTCGACTGATTGTAGATGAAACGGGGTGGTCTGGGCTGATTGTGGGCGGCGCAGGGGAAAGCTCCATTGCCAGGCAGCTCGCCTCAGACCCTAGTCTTAAGTTGGTTGACTGCACGGCGAGGGGGCCAGTGACGTCTTATTGGAAAGTGTTTCGGGAGGCCCAATTCACCCTAAGTAACGACTCTGGATTAGCGCACATGGCTTCGCTTTGTGGGTCTCCTGTACAAGTGGTGTGGGGAGCGGGTAATCCTCGAAGGACTGAGCCGCTGGGGCCGGGTCAAGTCCGTGTTCTCTTTAATCCAGTGGCTTGTTGGCCTTGTGAAAGCAATCTTTGTTCACAACCATCGGAGAGGAGGTTGGAGTGCCTCAGAGGTATTTTTGCAGAGGCTGTTTGGAAGGAGATTAAAGCTGGAATAGGAGCGCCTTCTTGGAATCTAAAATGACAAATTTGCAGCGGGATGCCGGGCTTTTGGAACCACTTGTGAATCGTTTGAGGAGTCATCTCAACTGTCTTGTTGTCTGTCTCTCTCGTTCTTGGGGGGGGTTGGAGCAGGTTGCTGCTAACGATGCGGTGGATTTTGGATCCTTAGGCTTGAATATGCGAGTTTTGTGTCTTGACGGGAGTCCGATTCATCAAAATCTAGCCAATCGCGAGGGAGTAACGCTCCTGCCCATTACTTTTAAGCCTCGTAAGCTTCGGAACTATTTCGATTTAAAGATGCGAGCCGAGCTGCATAGACTCTTGGATGAGGGGGTGAATATGGTTCATACACATCAAACCTCCCTGCTTGGATCTGTGGTTCCATGGCTTTGGAGAAAGCCAGAAATTGCTCTTTTGGCGACCCGTCATATTATGAATAGCCATGATAAGAGAGACTGGGTTCATCGGCTTCTCTATAGTCGAGTCGACTTCTTGATTGTCATGAGTCATACCTTGCGCCGAAACGTGCTGGAAACCCATTCGTTTCGCGAAAAGGATATCAAGGTCGTTAATCTAGGGTTGGATTTTGATCTTTTTAATCCAGATGAAGTGAATCCTCTTCTTCAAAGACAACGGTGGGGAGCTGATCCAGATACTCTTGTCATTGGTTTAGTGGGGAGAATTGATCCAGCTAAAGGCCAGGGCACTTTGATTCAAGCTGCCGCAGGCCTGATTAAAAACCTCAGAGTTGGAGAACGGTTGAAGTTTGTGATCGTAGGAGAAGAAACTCTCGGTGCTGCGGGGACTTACTTAAATGAGCTCAAACGAATGGTGACCCAATTTCGGCTGGAAGAACAGGTTGTTTTTGCAGGTTACCAAGAGAACATTCCTGAGATCATGAGGGGATTCGATGTTTTTGTGATGCCTTCTAGGCAGGAGGCCTTCGGATTGGTCGCAATTGAAGCGATGGCTATGGAATGTCCGATTATTATTTCAAGTGGGGGCAGCGCTGAGGAGATCGTAGGCAAAGAGGAGTTTGGGTTGACGGTGCGGCCACGGGACGCTTATGATTTGCAGCGACAGATCCGGTACTTGTTGGACAATCCTCTCAAAAGAATCCAAATGGGACATCGGGCTCGGCTGCATGTGCAGTCCAACTATGACCGCCAAAAGCGAATCATTAAAACTCTCAAGCTCTATGAAAGGGCACTTAAACGCCGGGGTCTAGCCTTGTCATAGAATTCTCTTTGACAAAGGGTGTTTACCTCTTTATACCTATCATCCACAACGGATATCCGTGTCCACGGTTCCGATGGGCGAGTGCTCGAAGCTACTGCGTTGCAGTGCTGTGCACCCCCTAGTGAAAAAGAAAGGCCAATTCATTTTTTATGGTAGGTAAGCAAACCAGTGGAGCCGAGGCCTCCA
The DNA here is from genome assembly GCA_031386075.1 of Oligoflexia bacterium. Taxonomy (GTDB): domain Bacteria; phylum Bdellovibrionota; class UBA1018; order UBA1018; family UBA1018; genus CAIYTD01. Next base: position 2,617 of record JANNCA010000382.1, on the reverse strand, counting down.
AAAAGTCCCAGCCTCTTCCCAAAAACCAAAGCTGGATGGACGAATTCTCGTCTTATTCCAGTCCCGAAGAAAATTCAGCACAGCTGGATGACGCCGAAGAGAACTTCGCAGAGCTTTTTGAAGCTTCTCAAAGACAGCAGGAAATTAAGGAAGGTGAAGTCGTTGACGGAACCGTCGTTTCCGTCGGTCCAGAGTACGTCACTGTGGACATTGGCTATAAGTGCGAAGGTCTTGTTCCCATTCAGGAATTTAAGGATGCTCAAGGAATTGCTCATGTTGCCGTAGGCGATGTGGTCAGCGTCTATCTCGAGCGAATGGAAATGGAAAATGGCTTTATGCTTCTTTCCAAAGACAAAGCTGAAATTATTCGAGCTTGGGATGAAATTTCTCAAGCCTGCGAAAAAGATCAGCTCGTCGAGGGAACAGTCATTGCCAAAGTCAAAGGTGGACTTTCCGTAGATATCGGCGTTAAGGCGTTCTTACCTGGAAGTCAGATCGATACCAAGCCAGTTAAAAATCTAGATAAGTTTCTAGGTAAAAAGCTGAAATTTAAGATCATTAAATTCAATAAAAAGCGTGGGAACATCGTTCTTTCTCGTCGGGCTGTTGTAGCGCAAGAGCGCGAACTTCAGCGCGCTGAGACCCTAGCCAACCTTCAAGAAGGTGCAATTGTTACCGGTATTGTGAAGAATATTACCGAATATGGCGCCTTCATTGATTTGGGCGGTATGGACGGATTGCTTCATATCACCGACATGTCTTGGGGCCGAATCAAGCATCCGAGTGAGCTTTTTGCAGTCGGGGATGAGATTAAAGTCAAGATTCTCAAATACGATCGTGAGAAGGAACGCGTTTCTCTGGGCTTGAAACAAGTATCTCCCAACCCTTGGGATGATGCTGAGTATAAGTTCCCAGTCGGCGTCAAGGTCAAAGGCAAGATCGTGAGTCTCAAGGACTACGGTGCCTTTGTTGAGCTAGAGGATGGGATCGAAGGACTCATTCATGTGTCTGAGATGTCTTGGACTGAGAGAGTCAAGCATCCATCCAAACTCATTAATGTGGGCGACGATGTTGAGTGCAAGGTTTTGGAAGTAGATTCTAAGAACAAGCGTATCAGCTTGGGCTTGAAGCAGCTTCAGGAAAATCCTTGGGATATTCTTGAAGTCAAATTTCCAGTCGGTACCATTGTTGAGGGTGAAGTGAAGTCTGTGACTGATTTCGGTGTCTTTATTGACATTGGAATGGGAATCGACGGACTCGTTCACATCAGCGATATTGCTTGGACCAAGAAATTTGCTCATCCTTCTGAGAAATTTAAGAAGAGTGACAAAGTTCGATCCGTTGTACTTGGAATCGATAAGGCTGCTGAGAAATTCTCACTTGGAATTAAGCAGTTGGAAAGAGATCCTTGGGAAAATATCAAGTCCAGATATCGCCCAGGTCAGGCTGTTGAAGGCCTTGTGACCAAGTTGACTGACTTCGGAGCTTTCGTAGAGCTTGAAGAAGGCGTCGAAGGATTGATCTATGTGAGTGAGATTGCTGATCACCGCATTGAGAAGCCGGCTGATATTCTGAAAATTGAAGATAAGGTTCGAGCCGAGATCCTCTCGATTGAGCCTAAGGAACGCCGAATTGGCTTGTCGATCAAGCAGCTCGGTAGAACCGAAGAACGAGCTAATTACGACCAGTACGTAGGAGAACGTTCTAAAAAGACTTCGATGGGAGATATCCTGGGTGAGAAGCTGAAGGCAGCTTTAAGCAAGGGTGGTTCTGCAACCGGTGGAAAAGACGGACAAGAATAATTCTTCTATTTTTTGATCTAAAGAAAGGCGCTGCTCTCGAAAGGGGGTAGCGCCTTTTTGTTGCTAAACGCCTTACGGCACTCACTTAAACTGAACAAGAGGAGATCTCATCTGTGGTTGAACAAAAACGGTCTATCAGTCCACTTGCGTTGGTATTGCTGCTTTCTGGGATCTTCTTTGCTGTCTTTCTCGTGATCTCGGGGATGATGTTTTTGGTTCGGTCTCCCTCGAGTCTGAAGGGGGGCGGGCCTTCATTGCTTTTCGGTGGAGAAGGATCAGTGGGAGTCGTTGAGGTCAATGGAGTCATTATGGACTCTAAAAAAACGTTGGCCAGGCTAGAGCGTTTTGAAGAGAGCGACCAGATCAAGGCGGTTGTGGTGCGGCTGAACTCGCCAGGCGGAGCGGTCGCTCCTTCTCAAGAAATTTATGAGGCAGTGAAGAACTATAAAAAACCGCTCGTGGTTTCTATGGGTACCGTGGCAGCGAGTGGGGCCTTTTACGTGGCGTGTGGGGCTAAGAAGGTTTTTGCAAATCCTGGAACGATGACCGGATCGATTGGAGTCATTATGGAGTTTGCTAATTTAGAGAGGCTCTATAGCTGGGCTAAGATTCAGCGCTTCGTGGTGAAGACGGGGAAATTTAAAGATATTGGCGCCGAGTTTCGGACCATGACCTCTGAGGAGAGGGGGGTTCTTCAGGCGATGATAGATGATGTCCTTCATGAGTTTAAGAGAGCTGTGGCCGCAGGACGTCAGCTTTCTATGGATCAGGTCACAGCTGTCGCTGATGGGCGAATTTTTTCGGGTTCTCAAGCC
>JANNCA010000357.1:0-2003 GCA_031386075.1 Oligoflexia bacterium | reverse complement strand
CGGTTTTGCCCAACTGATCTCCAAGACAAGTACATTCCGATGATTCAGCGTGGAGAAATCAGCGGAAGCATGTGTTTAACAGAACCCGATGCAGGATCCGACGTGGGTTCTCTGCGAACCTCTGCCGAAAAGCAACCCGATGGAACCTACCTTCTTAACGGCACTAAATGCTTTATTACCAACGGAGGAGGAGGCTTAGCTTTTATTCTAGCTAGAATCAAAGGAGCACCCAAAGGGCTTGAAGGAATTTCAATGTTTTTTGCGGAAGAATGGGTCGAATCATCGACAGGAACTCGCAAACACAATTACCGTGTCGCAAAAATTGAAGAAAAAATGGGAATGCATGGCTCCCCCACTTGCGAAGTGGTTTATGAAAATACCATCGGACGTTTGGTCGGCCAGGAGAATGGGGGCTTTAAACTCATGCTCCACCTTATGAACGAGGCCAGGATTTCTACCGGCGTGCAAGGCCTGGCTGGCATGGAAGGTTCCTTGGGTCTCGCTCGAACTTATGCAGAAAGTAGAAAGCAGTTCGGTAAGTGCATTCTTGAACTTCCCCTCATGAAGAGAAACTTCCAGGATTGGGAAACCGAGAGAGACGCATTTCGAGCCATGATGGTCGATACGATTTCGCATTTTGATATCTTTCAGAGACTTCATCTCAAGAAATCTCACACCCAGGAACTCAATCTAAAAGAAACCGAGCTCTTCAAGGAGTCTGAAACCATTGTTCGACGCAGAACACCCTTAGTCAAGTATTACGGCGCAGAGGCGAATGCAGCACTCTCTCTGAAAGCGATCCAAGTATTAGGTGGGTATGGATTCATGCGAGAATATGGTGTTGAACGATTGCATCGAGATAGCTTCGGCCCCCTCCTCTATGAAGGAACCTCACAAATTCAATCTCTCATGGCAATGAAGGACTTTGTCAAAGCAGTGCTCAAGAATCCAGCTCAATTCATTCAAGCGCTAGTCATCAGCCATCCCATCGGATCCACCATGGGTTCCTTAAAAAATGAATCCCCCTACCAACGCAGTATGATGAGTATGAGCTATGAATTCAGAAAAAATGTAGCCTCCCTCATCATGCGATGCTTCAAGCCAGAACTCAGTCCGACTGAGCGGGGATTTAAAGATCTGTTGACCCAAATTAAACAAGTCTTTAGAAAAGAATATTGGCAGGAAGCAGAGAGATTCGACAAACTTATGGTTCATGCTGAGACACTGTGCCAGTCACTGGCCTACCGAGAAACACTCAAAGTCCTCGCAAAACATGCAGTCCTCGATTCTTCGCGGGGTGACCTCTTTGATCGATACCTTAAACTAGTCACTCCTCGGTTGAGCGCTATCTATTGTGATTGGAAAATATAGGCGGGCACTTTTATGAACTATAAACACACCGTTCAGTCAGTGGACATTCCTCAATTTATGGGTACCTGGTACGTCTGGGCAGGGCGTATGACTTACTTTGAGCGGGGTGCTTTTGGGGCTCAAGAAACTTACACCTGGAATCCAAAAGAAAAGCGAATTGATATCGATTTTTCATTCCACAAAGATAGTTTCAAGGGCGAGCTCAAGAAGATTCCACAAAAAGCCTGGATTGAGAATCAAACGACCCATGCTCACTGGAAAGTGCAGCCGTTTTGGCCTCTTAAATTTGACTACCTCATCATCGACCTGGACCCCAAATATCAATGGACTGCAGTCGGAGTTCCTAGCGGGGCCTACCTTTGGATCATGGGCCGCGTCCCAAAGGTGACCGACAAGCAAATCAACTTAGTGATCGATCGAGTCAAAAACTTAGGCTACCCGACTCAGAATATGACACAGGTCCCTCAAAAAGGGTAATCCTCTATTGAACTTTCTCAATGACTTTTTCTGCGCCCCATCCAATACCCATACCCTCCCGCTAGAAAGGTAACCAAAAAAGAAGCCCCCATCAAAAACGGATGCTCTTTGAAAGTGATCCTCACCGCTTCCGCCATTTTGACTACCCTTCGACT
>JANNCA010000304.1:0-2699 GCA_031386075.1 Oligoflexia bacterium | reverse complement strand
AGGGCTATATCACGGCCGCTCACACCGCCGCCCTGAATACCTATGGGGTGTGTATACAACATCGTCGTTCATTTTCAAATATTGCAGCACTCATCCACAAGTAAATCTATATCTAGCAGCTTTGTCAGGGTGAGTATTTATTTTCTAGCGTCTTAATATTCCTCATAAATCAAAGAATTGAAGAATGGAGAGCGCTTGGACCATGACGGAGGAATCGGGGTCATGTTCTGTGGCACTTATGAGAGCCACGCAATACAGTCAAAAATACTGGGAAATAGGAGGAAATCTCAACACAATGCTAAAGCGTCTAGTTGCCCACTAAGTGGTCAATACCCACATTCGTGAGAAAATGGACTTCAGGTGTTTCTAGCGAGTATCGAGTACAAGAACCCCTCAATGTTTATGATCTTTCTTGCGAAAGATGAAAGCCCTTTTCTTGCCTTTTGGATTAATAGTTTCGAAGGTTGGGTGAAGTTCAGCCTTCATAAGCGACATGATCGGAGTTAATTCCTCTTCGAGCCAATTCAAACTATCTTGGAACTTTGATCGCGCTTCTTGGTGTTCTTCGTCCTTGAAATCCACGGTAGCGTTTGCAGATTTTTCCCTATTCAAGGCATTCAGTCTTTCTTCTTCTTGTCCATACCTGATAATCCACTTGAGAGTGATGTCGTGAATCTCATCAGTTGCGTGCAACTGTAATCTCGTTGGGAGTAGTCGTTCAGAAAGGGGTGTTAAGACAGTTTTTCTTCCAGAGGGAATGCTCTGGGTCGTGTCTTTGAATGGAAAGCCCAATGCAGTAGCCACATCTTGAAGTGCGTAGATTGAATCTTCAAGATAAAGCAATACTTCCTCATAAAAGGAATTTCGGTACTGAAGATTAATCTGGTGCTGAGTCTGTTCGTATCGCCGCAGGCTGTCCGCTTCATTAACATGAATTTGCTTTTTAGCATTTACCGCCAGCGCGAGCGTCGCAAGCGCAGTAAGTATGACCATCAATGTTGTGAAGAAGACGCCAGGATGTTGGTGGAGCCACCCGTTCCACCAATGAGCCAAATTATAGTGCATGCTAACTACAGACGGTGTGGGTGTAGGAGCTGGCTTGACGATAGGCGTGATATCAACACCATACATGGAAACTTCCTCTCTTTAAAAAATTAATAAGGGTCGTGTCATTCTGAAAGAGCCCTTACGGTTACTTAAGCAGGAGAATTGCGCCCTCAATAGCGGCTGCAATTCCCCCAAAGATTCCGATATAGACAAATATAGGCGAAACAGCGCCTTTGCTCATTTTCTCGATTGGGTGCTCCGAAAAGGTGTTTGTTATCGGCGCATTCTCTACGAGTTCCTTTGTCGATTCAGAAATGAAAGCGTTTCGAATTCTCTCAAATCTATTAATCAGGGGAACAATTAGCGTTTCGGATGCGCCCGATTTTTTTGCGACAAGATCTAATTCGCTAACTCCGAGATTCTTATTAAAAAGTTGAGGTGAAAGTTCCGCTTTTAACTCCATTTGAGTTTTAGTCAAACTCTTGGAGAAATTCTCCAATGTATCAGATTGTCGCGTCGCGCTTTCGGCGAGTGCTTGGGCCGCACTGTTTGTAGCTGCAAGGGCTGAACTAACCTTTTGGAAACTATCGATCGCCGGGGCGGCCCCGAGGTTCGCAGCCGCGAGAAGACTTCCTGCTGCTTCCGATTGGGCTCCAATCAATTTAATGATTCCTGGATTAATCGCAAATTGAGAAGCCGAAATCATATTTTTATAACTCTCCGATTGGGCTCCAATTAATTTAATGATTCCTGGATTAATCGCAAATTGAGAAGCCGAAATCAATTTCCTATTCGCCTCTGCTTGCCCATTAATCAATTTAATGATCGCTGGATTGATTGCAATGCGGGAAGCGGCACTCCCCAGCAGCGCAGCATTATTAATGGACTTTACAATGCTCTCCTGATCAGCCAGGCTTTTTCGGACCACCAGGCCAATTGTCTGAGATTGTTCAGCGAATTTTTGCGCAATTTCTGCCTGAGTACCCAAGTCTTTAATGACGGGTTTCATTGCCTCCGTGACGCTTTTGGATAAGTCGGATTGCACTTTCTGAATTGACGTTTTGAGCCCAGGATCATCTGAAAGAAAATCTTTTCCGCGGCTATCCGCCTCAAGCATTTCACCCACGGTCCAGTTTTTTAGTTTCTTTTTCGATTTTAAAAGTGCCACAAATGCCAGATCATCTAGTTGAGAAAGTTCATTTCTGCTCGTCATTAATAATCCTTTCCTGGACCCGGGCGAAATTTACTAGACACTTTTGGTTAGGCTACGCTAACACGCTTGACCGATAGCAGGTACATCTATCTTTACTTGAATGAGCAACACAACTCGCAAAAGTTCTTCTATAAAGACTTAGTAATTCTCACAAAAAAGTCAATATTGGTTCGTTCATCCACAAAAATTTATTATCGGAAAATACCCTATGGTCGTACCCTGTGTTAACTAACGGAAATGAGACCAATTGAAGGCGTATCTGTTTCCAACTCTAGTTAGTGTAATACTCCTTACTGCTTTCTTGAAAAAGTATTTATCCAAAGATGGAGTACGTATCAACAAATCAGAAACGATTTCTGGTCTAACCACTGCCGAATTAGCCTCGATTTCAATTAAACCACTTTTGACCCCTATAGAACTCGAATTTTCTAAGCTTTTA
>JANNCA010000258.1:0-2918 GCA_031386075.1 Oligoflexia bacterium | reverse complement strand
CGCGCATTGAATGCAGGGGAGGTGAGTGACAAAGACCACTTTTTCAGTCGTTCTAGGGGAGTCACAATTGATGACTGCATTTTCTTCGGAGTGAAGGCATCCACAATTGCCTGGCTCATCTCGGTCGCACCCGTTGTGGAGTCCAGTGGCATTTCCATTGTAACCGACTGCTAAAACTTTACGGAAGTCAGTGCTCGTGATTACTGTTCCCACCTGAAGCCGGTGGCAAGTGGAGCGTTCTGCTAGTTTGTGAGCCAGCTCGAGATAAATTTTCTCGAAACTAGGTCTAAGTTTTTCGATTTTAGGTTTCATTTTAGGCATTTTGATTCTGCATTTTGATCAGAATTATTTTTCGCATTTATATTAAAATAAGAGAGGTAGAAGCTGAGCTCGCGGATCGATTCGTAAATGTCTCCTATGGCGCGATGAGCGTTCTTTTTTTGGAAGCCGATATTGTATTTTTCTCGAAAAATTTCTTTGAAAGAGCTCACGTCGATGAGGCGGTAGTGAAGTCTTGCAGCAACCTGGGGCATGTATCGTTCGATAAACCTTTTGTCGTTTCCGACAGAGTTTCCAGCCAGAACGATGCGATCCTGAGGAGAGAAGTGCCGGTCGATTAGTTTTAGAATTTCGCTTTCAACTTGGCTGAGAGGGGTGCCGCTGGGAATGGCGGCAGTGAGGCCGCTATCGCCGTGGGTCTTCTTGCACCAGTCGTTCATTTTATGGATGACTTCTGCGGGTTGAAATACGATACGGTGGAATTCTTCGAGCGGATGGAAGTCTTTGTTGGTGATGACGATCGCTACCTCCAGGATGGAGTCTAGGTTTTCGTCTAAGCCGGTCATTTCGAGGTCAATCCAGAAAAAACATTTCATCATGATTTGAAGGAGGATAGGCTAAAAAGTGAGTTGAATCAAAAGAAATCACTTGATTAAATTAATCATTTATGAGTACAAAACACTCCATACGCTTTAAGGAGAAGGTCCATGTCTCGCATAACTACAGATAAAGTTCGTAATATTGGTATTTCAGCTCACATCGATTCTGGAAAGACGACTCTTTCCGAGCGGGTTTTATTTTATACCAAGAAAATTCATAAGATTGAGGAAGTGAAGGGGAAGTCGGGCGTAGGCGCCACGATGGATTTCATGGACTTGGAACGTGAGAAAGGAATCACGATTCAATCTGCAGCGACCTACTGCGTTTGGAAGGGGTATAACGTCAATTTGATCGATACCCCTGGCCACGTGGATTTTACTATTGAAGTCGAACGCTCTCTTCGAGTTTTAGATGGAGCAGTATTAGTCCTTTGCTCTGTCGCAGGAGTTCAGTCTCAGTCCATTACAGTGGACCGGCAGATGAAGCGGTATAAAGTTCCACGAATTTGTTTTATCAATAAGATGGATCGAGCAGGAGCCAATCCTTTTCGAGGCGTTAAAATGCTTCGCGAAAAGTTGAGTCACAATGCCCACTTGATCACTTACCCGATTGGCGCTGAGGATCAATTCAAAGGTGTTGTTGATTTGGTTCAGATGAAAGCTTTTTATTTTGATGGCGACAACGGCGAGAATATTCGGGAAGAAGCCATTCCTGCTGATATTGCAGATGAATGTCAGAAGTATCGAGAAGAATTGATTGCTGCAGTGGGCGATTTCGACGAGGTCGTTGGAAATAAGTATTTGGAAGGCCAAGATGTCACGGTGGATGAGCTCAGAGAAGCGATCCGTAAGGCGACATTGAGCTTGAACTTTACTCCTGTGATGACGGGGTCAGCTTATAAAAATAAGGGTGTTCAACTCCTCTTGGATGCGGTGACCTATTATTTGCCTAACCCCTCCCAGAAAGAAAATATAGCGCTCGACCAGAATAACGCTGAAGCTAAGGTTATTCTGAAGTCCGACTCAGCGCTTCCTTTTGTGGCGCTTGCGTTTAAGTTGGATGATGGCCGTTATGGGCAGTTGACCTACATGCGTGTCTATCAAGGGAGGATGAATAAGGGCGACGTGCTTTTCAATTCTTCTAATGACAAGAAGGTCAAGGTGCCTCGTCTGGTGCAGATGCATGCGGATGAAATGAACGACGTCGAAGAAGCGCAAGCAGGTGATATCGTCGCCATGTTCGGTGTGGATTGTGCCTCCGGAGATACTTTCACAGATGGTAAGGTTAAGTACACGATGACCTCCATGTTTGTTCCGAATGCCGTTATTTCTCTTGCGATTGCGCCTAAGGACAAGGCGAGTCAAGCTCACTTTTCCAAGGCTCTGAATAAATTTACAAAAGAGGATCCAACACTGCGGGTTCACCGAGACGAAGAGTCCGCTCAAACCATCATCAGTGGGATGGGTGAGCTTCACTTAGAAATTTACTGTGAACGAATTAAACGAGAATATGCTTGTGAAGTGATCGTTGGAAAACCCCAAGTTGCCTTCCGAGAGGCGATTACTCGCCGGTCTGAGTTCAGCTATACGCATAAGAAGCAGACCGGTGGTTCAGGTCAGTTTGGTAAGGTAGCTGGTTTTATTGAGCCGCTTCCTGCGGACGCAGCCGTCAATTTTGAATTTGTCGACGAAATCGTTGGCGGATCGATTCCTCGTGAGTTTATTCCTGCCTGCGAAAAGGGATTTAACGAGGCTATCAAAGAAGGCCGTCTCATTGGATTTCCTATTGTGGGCGTGCGTGCGACCATCAACGATGGAGCGAGTCATGATGTCGACTCTTCTGAGCAGGCCTTCAAGACAGCATCGTTGATGGGCTTTCGTGAAGCTTATGAAAATGCCGGTCCCGTTGTTCTGGAGCCGATTATGAAATTGGAAACCCAGGCTCCTGAAGAGTTTCAGGGCGGGGTCATGGGCCAGATTAATCAGCGACGTGGGATCATTGTGAATAGTGCGACGAATGAAGGGTATGCCATCATTGAG
>JANNCA010000254.1:0-3724 GCA_031386075.1 Oligoflexia bacterium | reverse complement strand
CCTGATCCGAAACGACTCCGGTGCCAGTAGGCGCTTGCAGGTCATCTCTGAGAGTGTAAACTGACGCTCCTCCTAATGCACTCCAAGTCACTACCGTAGCCTTTCCACCCGCCGAAGTGTCGAGAGTGCTTGCACTTTTCGTACAAATCCGTGTGGGAGTTTGCCAATTTTTAGACGCATAATATCCCAAAAAATAGTTATTTAGACATTGACCTGTGCTCAGAGCAAGAAAAGATTGAGTACCAGTAAAACCCGTTACGTCTGTATTAGAAAAGGGATTAATCAAAGAATTGAGTTTTGGATTATTTAGTGAATCCCAAGAAGTTCTAATGATTGCATCTGGATTTTCAGCTAGCTGGCTAATAGAAATAAAGACCCTGCTTTTACTGAGTGTTGCTCTTTGATATAATCCTTGTTTACTGTCATGTGCGCTCATTGACCCAAATGCAGCCATAAGAGACACCAGAATACCACTCGACACCATCGTTTCAATGAGAGAAAATCCATCATGATCAAGATTGAAATAAAAGATTTTCTTAAGACAATGCACCATTAATATTAAGTATATTATATTTAGTTAATATTGCAAAGGTGGTGAGGTGTGTCCAAAAACACCCCGTCTGGAGATCAGGTTTGACTCGAGATTTTCCGAGATTGCTGGTTCGTGCCTCTAAAATACCTGTTGATCACTGTTCTCGCTATTTATCTTGAACCAAAGGTTTCAAGTTCAATTCAATATCTCAAAAGCTATGTCGAAACCTAGCTGCACATCCGAAGTTTGTGCTTTTTGAGAGCTGGGTGGTGAATGAAGCCATTCGTAAGGTCGATTCGAAAATAGAGTTAAAATGTGTTTCTCGCGCCCCTCGTCCTTAGTGGCACATGAGTGGCACAGGTTTTGCTGTACCTAAGACTCTTAGCCCACAACTCGCGTCGAATCGGGAGTCCCTGTGCAGATATTCCTAGATGGCTTGAGAAAAAATCAGTTACCCAAGGCGTCTGTGAGATCGTTCCTTGTATGCCGTGCGATTCTCTATGCAGCGGTTGAGCGGAAATTTTCCCAGTCGGCTGATCCCAGAATGAGGAGAATTTGGGGCCCGGAGTGCTTTAAATTGCCGTGGTTATTGATACAAATGCAAGCCAGCCGTGTTGAAAAATTTCCCGTAGTTGTGTCTGCCATTCGGTTAGCTTTGCATTTGGCATCAGAAATCGTCTCAGAAATGATCACGGATGAATCCCAGGCCCCAGTTTCGCTTTTAGGCTATCTTTATGCCTTAGAGACCTTTCAACCCCACGCGCGATCTTCTATGAGAGATTTCATTTATCGTCTCAGTTTAATTGATCTTGAGGTCAATGAGTATTCAGTCTTTCTGAGTACTGATGAGAGGGCGTTTTCGGGTCTCGGGAAGGTGGCTGCTGCCTTGGTTTCTTTTGCAGATGATGATCTCAAGTATCACATTGGTTCGGTTAATCCAGAAGCGGGAAGTCATGCTATGCCTCAAGATCCATTAGAAATTGAGGTTGCCCTTCGTGCTGCTGCTCTGTCCTATGACAGATTTCCTGAATTGAAGGGGCGATTTGGGGAAAGAGGCTATCGATTTGCCAAAAGCAATTGCTGTTGGTTGGTGACTTTAATTCCTGGTGAACTCAAATGGATCCAGAAAAGTATTTCTTGGCTTCAAGGCGTTTTAGAAAATCGGGGGATCCCTTCAGTTATTTTGGAGGGTTATCTTGAAAATATCATTCAGGTATTCAAGGAAGTGATTCCTGAGAGAAAAGAAATTTTAGAGAATTTTTCAAGGATTGCTTCGTCGATGCAAGCAGAGCGCCTTCAAACCCGAATCCTGCGGGTGGCCGGGTGATCAAGTGGTGCGCATTTTGCCAGCGGTTTCAGGGAGAAGTTCCACCCTATGAGCGACTCGATATGAGCCATGGACTCTGCTTACAGTGTTCTGAGACGGCATTGAATCTCACTTCAGAGCAGGAAGAACGGATTGAGCGTCTTGGGGAGTTTTCGAGACGATTTTGGAATGCAGGATTCAATCGTGATCAGATGGCATTAATAGAATTGATCCAAGAGGCCATTTTTTTTGGAATCCGGCCCATTGATTTACTTTATGGAATAGCCGCACCCGCGATGGGGAAGATCGGAGATCTGTGGGCAAAAAATCAAATTACTGTTCAAGAGGAACATCGATTTACGAATATTTGTAAGTCATTTATTGATCTCATTGCCCAGCAGATTCCGCCAGTGATAGGTCCTCCGCGAATTTTTTTGGCGAATGTCCCAGAAAATGAACATGGTCTAGGGTTGCGTTTTACAGAGTTGGGACTACACAGTATGGGCCTTGCGTGTGAAGTCGTTCCAGTGGGTTCCTCACTTCGGGAGATTTTAGATCGAGTGAAGATGACTCACCCAGAAACTGTCGGTCTGTCGGTGTCTCTGGGGGAGCAGTTGCCAATCCTTGTTTCGACCATACAGGCCTTGATTGCTACCTTAGGGATGGGTATTAGGGTGATTGTGAGTGGCGCCGCTGTGATCAAGTCTGGGTTGATTTCTCATGAGAATCTGCCGCAAAATGTGATTCTTATGGCTCCCACTTTTGGTCCGTCGGAGCGCGCCCAGTTTTTGGGAGATCAATCGAAGAAGGGGGTTCAATTTGGAACCTAGAAATTTGCCCATAAAAGTCCTAATCGTCGAAGACGATGATGGATTCGCTCACCTTGAGAGAACTATTTTGGAGCGAATTTCCGATCCTCTGTTCGTGGTTGAGCGGGTTTCTTGTTTGCGAGAGGCAATCGTAAGACTCAGTCAGGGGAATATTGACCTTGTTCTATTGGATCTTTTCCTTCCTGACAGTCAAAGTCTAGAGACTCTGATCCGACTCCGTCATTCTTGTTCTTGGGTCGCTATTGTGGTTTTGACGGGTATAAGTGATGGGAAAACGGGACTCCTCGCTATTCAGGAGGGAGCCGATGATTACTTGCTTAAAGATCAGCTGAATCAGCGATTGATGCCTCGTGTGCTGGAGTATGCGGTTGAGAGAAGGTATCATGAGATGGTTAAGCTCAAGTTGTTGGAAGCCGAGAAGAAGGCGCGTACTGAGGCTGAGCATTCAGTGGGTATTCGGGATGAGTTTCTACTCATTGCGAGCCATGAACTTAAGACGCCATTGAATTCCCTGAAGATGCAGGTAGAGCTCTTTCAAAATGAATTTAGACAAATGCCGCAAGCGGCGCATCTGGAAAAACTATGTTCCTCTATGGATCGGAATATTCAGAGGTTCAGCGCTTTAATTGAAAGCCTTACAGAGCTTTCTCAATTTCAATTGGGGAAAATCATCCTAAAAAAGAGTTGGTTTAATCTAACCGAATTAGTGAAGGAAGTGATTCTGGGAGTACAAAGTGAACTCAATGCATCGAAGTGTTCGGTTCAGGTGACGGGGGATCCTGAAGTGAGAGGAAATTGGGATTGGGTACGATGCCAGGAAGTCATGTGCAATCTTCTGATCAACTCTGCGAAGTATGCGCCTGGGGGTCCAATTGAAGTGAAGATCCTTGCTCTGGGGGATTCGGCACAGGTTGAGGTTCACGATCGAGGACCTGGGATTTCAGAAGAATCCATGAAACGTATTTTTAATCGATTTGAAAGAGTTGAGGCGGGTAAGGGTGTTCTGGGACTCGGGCTTGGACTCTATCTTGCTCAGCAGATCGTTCAGGGTCATGG
>JANNCA010000242.1:0-3285 GCA_031386075.1 Oligoflexia bacterium | reverse complement strand
AGCTGCCCTCAGATCTTCTGGGCAAATATTGTTGAATCCCGCCGGATAGACATTCCTGTCCACAGGGACGATTTTGTGACCTCAGTCGCGCAGATCAATCGAACACTAAAACGGGGGGGGCGCTTTTTTGGCATAGGCCATGTGCCAATCCCAAAGGGCTCGGCGATTTTTTTGAATTCTTTCCGCTAGAATTTTGATTGTGCTGGAGCTCATTGAATCCTCGATGTGAACTTTTCAAGGCTTTGCGTTGTTTGTGTAAGCGAGCCGACCATAGCAGGAGGAACACGGGTTTTCCAAGAATTTAGTAATTCCACAGCACTGTCCCCCTTTTTGCTGCAGTCTTGTTTCAATTGCCCTGCCAGTTCAGCTTGATACCGGCGTAATTCATTTGCAGTTCTATGGATAGAATTTGCCCTATTGTCTTTCTGGGGAGGGTGAAATGGCCCAGAACAGGCTTTTGCGTAGTCGTCAAAGTCTCCGGTGATCTGAGCGGAGGCTCTTTCGGAGGATCGTGGGTCTTGAGTTCCGAGTATTTTTTGATAAATGAGGAGTTCTTCGAGCAAACAAAGTCCTCGTCGATCCATTTGATCTCGCGTTTGGCCTTCATCGAGCCGGTCCTTGGAGGGGAGGCGTGCACAGTCTTTCCCCTTGAGTTTGAGTTGAAGTAAGAAAGTCTGCCCTTTTATTTCTGGGCTGTTTTTATTGGACAGGTGATTTTTGGCGAATTCGAGGACTTCAATCGCTTGACCCGGGTGATCGAGTCCGATGAGTGCTTGAGCTTTAATTAAAAGCGACTGGATGAGGGGGTCGGAAATGGGATCTGACTCTAGAATCAGGTGATCGATTTCAATAGAGATCAAAAAAGCTTCATTGAACTTCCTTAAGTCCAAATAGGCCTGCCCAATCCAAATTTTTCCAAGGATCGAATCGGGTGAATTTTGAGTTGCCGTGAGGTAGTTTTTTAAAATGGGAATTGCTTGACTAGGCTTGCCCAACTCGATCAAGGCCCTTCCTAGCCTCAAGTGGGCTTGGAGATAATGGGGGCTGCCGGGATAGCGGTTGACATAGCGTTGAAGGTAGTTGACTGCATCTTCAGTTCGGTCGCCGGAAATGGCGAGCTCTCCTTCGCGCCAAAGGGTCTTTGCTTCTGAGTCAGAAATAGGTCCTGCACTTGTGGGGGCTCCAAAGCTGGAATACGAGCTACAGTGGAGAAGGACTGGAAGAATGACCGGTAGAGTGATTGGAATGAAAAGCCATCGCCACATGAAATAAATCCTCCACCGAATGAACATCCCGGGCTAGTTCAGGTAGTTTCGCACAAAGGGGGATCGGATTCCTCATTAAATGATCAAGAACCCATTGTTCCCTCGCTTGAAGAGCTTGAATAATCTTAAAGGCTTCTTCGAAACCGGGTTCTGGTTTTTCGGGATGAAGGTAGCTGACAGTTCGGTTGAGGGCAACTCCATCAAAGTGGAAATGGTGTTCTCGGAGTGTTTCGATAAAGTGATTCACTTCCGGGCCCGTTTCTGGGGTTGGGGTGGTCACCATGAGAAAGCCAACTTCGGGGGATTCTAAGAGTTGAGTAATTTTTTTGAGATTGGCTGAGAAATTCACTCGAACCTCAAAAAGAGCTGCAGCGAAATCAAAAAGATGAGTCATAAAGCCTGCACCCGTCAAATTTTCTAAAATTCCGAGAGCTTTTTTGATTCCTGTTGAGAGGAGTTTATTGGTCGGTAGAACGAGCCACCGAATGATTCTTTCGTCAAAAAATTGGGCAAGAACTTGGGGAGCATTGAGGAATGCCAAGGTGTTTCGGCTGGGAGGAGTATCTAAAATAATACAATCATAGTTTTTTTGTTTATAGAGTGCCAAAAGTCGTTCAAGCGCCATGTATTCATTGGTGCCGGAGAATTCCTTTGCGAAAATTTGAAAGATAGGATTTCGCATGACTCGGTCGGCTATTGCCGGTGATGGGGCAAGTTCTTTGAGGAAAGCTTCGAATGTTTTTCGGGTATCTGGAACAATGGCTGCGAGGGTTCCTGTCATTTCCTTAGGCAGGCCACTCAGGAGGTCATGGGGCTGGGCTTTTGCCTTTTTAAAAGCCAATTGGATTTGAGGAGTTAAATCAGTCGGGTGGTCGTTGAGATCAGGAAGACCCAGGGAATTGGCCAGACGTTTGGCGGGGTCAATCGTGATGACGACGGCCTTTCGGCCTAGCATGGCTGCTCGAATCGCAATGGCGGCGCTCAGGGTGGTTTTGCCTACGCCGCCTGTTCCACACATGACGAGGATCTTACGTTGCGCTAAGGCTTGATCGATCGAACTGATTTCTGTGAGCGTCACAGGTACTCCCCGAGATGAAGTTTTTCTCCGAGACTCTCGATAATTGCGGCAGTGGAGTGCGTGATTGCGGGTGCAATATATCCTAATTCACCAAACGTAATTCCAGCCTCCCGCCAAAGTCTCAGATTATAGTTTTCGAGTAAGTATCGTTTTCGGGCATAGTCGAGAGTTGAGCTTGCCAAAGGGCTTGGCCAACTATCGGGAGTTTCTTGAGTTTGGGAGGGGTTTGGGGAGGCCTTTCCCGGAAAGAGCCGATTTGCTAAAAAGACACAAGGATTTTTTGGAAAAATTTGATCCAGCATTTGATTTAATTCAAGGGACTCTCTGAGTGGGGTTTCTTCCGGTATGGCGACAATCAGGTGCCCGGTGCATTTTGAGTCGTTAAAGGTTCCCAACATCGCATCTGCATCTCGATGCAGAGGTCCGCTGTGAAAAAGTTTCGAAAAATTTTCTGCACTTTGGAACATAGCTAAGCCATATCCTGTGGAAGGCATATCGATCACCACATGATCGTAGTGGAGTCTTTCGAACCAAATTTTTCCCAAAAGCACGAGCTCGTGAATCCCTGGGGCTGCTTGTGCAAGATAACGCATGAGTTTATTTTTTAGAAAAAGTTGAGTGAGTCGAGCAATCCCGATTTTCATTGAGGCGTACTCTTGAAAAGCTTGAGTAAAGTCACAGTTTAAATGCCACAGATGAGGGCCTTCTTGGGTGACCTCACCAGCAGGAAGAGTTGGGTCCTCGAAGGTCGCCCAAAGGGTCTTCTTGCCCTTTTTAGAAAGTCGAAGGGCCACGGCCTTAGAAATAACGGTTTTGCCAACCCCGCCCTTTCCATGAACGAAGATTAAATTTCGGCTGAGTATGGGTGCGATGAGTTGAGAAGCTTGCATTTCCATTTGGTATTGGATGGATCATTCTCACAATATAAGTCGGCTTGCAAGC
>JANNCA010000241.1:0-2162 GCA_031386075.1 Oligoflexia bacterium | reverse complement strand
GAGAATTTTGATCCCCTCGGGATTCACACCGGAGACTCCATTGTTGTGGCGCCGAGTCAAACCTTAACAGATGATGAATATCAACTCCTCCGAAACACCTCTATCCAGATCGTTCAGTTGCTTAAAATCGTAGGGGAATGCAATGTCCAATTCGCCCTAAATCCAGTCAGTCTGGAATTTTATGTCATCGAGATCAATGCTCGGCTTTCTCGATCAAGCGCTTTGGCCAGCAAAGCAACAGGCTATCCGATCGCTTTTATTGCTGCCAAAGTGGTCATCGGAAAAAGTTTGCTCGAAATAAAAAATCCAATTACGGGAACCACGACTGCGTATTTTGAACCTGCTCTCGACTACATTGCGATCAAAATACCTCGCTGGGATCTCCAAAAATTCAAGGGAGCTTCCCGACACATTGGCACCACAATGAAGTCCATCGGCGAAGTCATGAGCATAGGCCGATCGTTTCCTGAAGCCCTTCAAAAGGCCGTCCGAATGATTAGTGAAGATGGATCAGGCTTATCGATTCCTATCCTGACCTCAGTTGCTGCCGGAGAAGATCCAGTCTTCGCCCAAGCGCCCTTTGGGCAAGCAACGGACACTCGGCTCTTTGAAATTATCGAAGCCCTAAGGAATAACAAGACCCTGGAGGATATCCACCAACACACCCAGATCGATCTGTGGTTTCTTTTCCAACTTTCCCAAATCATTGAATGTGAGAAAGAAATTTCGGTCCTGGCAAACCAAATCGCAACAAAAGGACACCCCGAAGTCTATCAGAGTGGGACTTTCAGGACCTTTCTTGAGTCTCAACTCGCGACGATTCAACCTGAAACTTGGAAAAAATGGAAAGTATTCGGCTTCGGTGATGAGCAAATTTCAAGACTTTTCTTCTTGGAACTGTTTCCAGAATTTAGAAAAAACATTAAGAAAATTCCAAAAAATGAAATTATCGATGCCTCTCTAATTATTCGGGAATTTAGAAAAAAATCAGGTGTGAGTCCTGTTGTCAAAAAAATCGATTCGACCGCTGCCGAGTTCCCTTCCAGGTCAAACTACCTCTATATGACTTACAATGGCCTCACCCATGACGAAATCGATTCATCCGAAAAAACCAGAAAAAAAAGCGCACTCGTCCTAGGAGGCGGATCTTATAGAATTGGAAGCAGCGTAGAATTCGACTGGTGTGCCGTCAGCTGCTTGGAACAGCTTCAAAAGTCAGGTTGGCGCTGCTCAGTGATCAACTTTAACCCCGAGACCGTTTCAACTGACTTTGACGTCTCAGATCGCCTCTATTTTGATGAACTCACCCTAGAAAGAATTCTCGATGTCATCGAGTTTGAGAGTCCAACAGGGGTCATTGTATCGATGAGTGGTCAGCTTCCCAACAAATTGGCACCCCAACTAGCCAAAGCAGGAGTGACTCTGCTTGGACATCAATGGAAAAATATCGACCAGTCCGAAGATCGAGAAAAATTCTCTGCCCTTCTTGATACCCTAGGCATCTTGCAACCTCGTTGGGTGGAAGCGAAATCACGGGATGCGATTCAAGAGTTTATAAAAGACGTAGGTTATCCAGTCCTCATTCGTCCGAGTTATGTCCTCTCTGGTGCAGCGATGAACGTCGTGAGCCACGACGACTCCTTGGAATATTTTTTGTCTTTAGCTCGAGAAATTTCTCAAGAAAATCCTGTAGTGCTTTCTCAATATTATGAAGGTGCACAAGAGCTAGAATTAGATGCAGTTGCGCAAACAGGTCAAGTGCTCTGTTCGATGGTCAGCGAGCATATAGAAAACGCAGGAGTGCACTCGGGGGATGCCACCATTGTATTCCCACCCGAAAATCTCAGCGAAAAAACCCAACAAAAAATATACCGAATTGGAGAACAAATTGCGGAAGCTCTTAATCTGAATGGACCTTTCAATATCCAATTTTTGGCTAAAAATAATGAGGTACGAGTTATCGAATGCAATGTGAGGGCATCAAGATCCTTCCCCTTTGTATCAAAAATTTCTAGAATTAATCTAGCTGCTCTGGCGACAGAAGCCATGATTTCGCCTATGCAACTCGAACGCCCGATAAAAAAACCCATTCAAATGGTCGGAGTCAAGTCTGCAATGTTTAGCTTCCAAAGGCTTGCGGGGGCTGATCCGATACTCGGTGT
>JANNCA010000228.1:0-7456 GCA_031386075.1 Oligoflexia bacterium | reverse complement strand
AACACAACCCCAAATCACATCTTCAACCTCTAGAGGATCTACCTTTGGATTCCGTTTCAATAGGGCCCGAATGATATCTGCTGACAAATTCTCAGCTCTCACGTTACGAAACATACCGCCCTTGGAACGGCCCATGGGAGTGCGAACTGCATCAATAATCACTACGTTTTTCATTTTCTTAACCTCTCGTTGAATCTTCAATAAAATGATTTATCGGATTTCGCGAAGTCCAGCATTTGTTGGGTGGGCTCGTAGAGTTTTCCCAACTTCTGGTATTTCAGAGCTGTTTTACAAAGTTCCTGATGCCCGATCAAATCAGCATACCTCAGAGCTCCTCCGCGAAAAGGCGGAAATCCGAGTCCGTAGATCAAGCCCAAATCGACCTCTACAGGCAGGCTTACGATTTTCTCTTCGAGACATCGGGAACACTCTATGATCATCGGTAACATCATCCGATCCACGATCTCGGCGTCAGTAACGTCATTATTTGGAAAACTGCGCCCAGCAGTCACAACGGACTGAATGAAGGTATAAGTGAGAGGATCGATTGCCTTCTTCGGAGTTCCCTTTTTGTCTGCCTTATAGGCATAAAAACCTAAGGAATTCTTTTGTCCATATCGCTTATTTTCAAACATGACTTCAATGACTGTCTTTTCAGATGAGCTCATTCGATCAGGAAACTCACGCGCCATCACACCATTCGCATGATGAGCCGTATCGATCCCAACCACGTCCAGTAAATAAGCAGGTCCCATGGGCCAACCAAATTTTTCCATCACTTGATCAATCCGTTTGAAGTCCACTCCCTCTTGAATGAGCTTAGAAAATCCAGCAAAATAAGGAAATAAAACTCGATTCACCAAAAATCCAGCGCAGTCATTCACAACAATCGGAGTCTTGCCCATTTTTAAGGCATATGAAACCGCTGTCGCAATGGTCTGTTCACTCGATTTTTTCCCACGAATCACTTCCACAAGGGGCATTCGATGAACTGGATTAAAGAAGTGCATTCCACAAAAATTTTCGGGGTGCTTGAGATCTTCTGCTAACCGAGTAATTGAAATCGTCGAAGTATTACTCGCTAAAACGGTCCCTTCCTGAACAGCCTTTTCTACTTCTGCCAGGACGGATTTTTTTATTTTTTCATTTTCAACGACAGCCTCAACAACAAATTGCACACCACCAAAATCCCCATAAGACAAAGTCGGGTGAATTTTTGCCAGGACAGCTCCCATTTTAGCGGGCGTCATTTTCTTTCGAGTGACTGCTTTGTCCAAAAGCTTGATCGCTTCACTCATTCCCAACTCAAGAGATTGAGTTTGGATGTCCTTCATATAAATAGGGACACCACTGGAAGAAGATTGGTAGGCAACGCCGCCTCCCATGATTCCAGCTCCCAAAACTGCCGCAGTATCGACGGCCAGACCTGTTTTTGCGATTTTTTTGCTATTCTTTTTAAGCAGTTGATCCCCTAAGAAAAGACCCACCAGGGAATAAGCAGTCTGAGTTTTTGCCATTTTGACAAACCCAGCGTTCTCAAATTCCAAAGCTTCATCACGACCTTTTGAAGCCCCCTTTTGCATTGCTTCGATTGCAGCAATAGGTGCGGGATAATGAGGCCCTGCTTGAGCGCCGACAAAAGCTTTGGCACCTTCAAACGCCAAAGTCGATTCAATGGGATTGAGCTTCAACGGTTCCATCTTTTCAGACCTTCGGGTTTTCCAATCCAACTTCCCTTGAATCGCCTGCTGAAGAAGATCTAATGAAGCCTTGCGCAAATGATCCTGAGCAACTACGGCATCCACCGCGCCGATCTTGAGAGCGGCCTCTGCGCTCCATTGATTCCCGGAGGCAATCCACTCAATCGCGTTGTCTGCGCCGACTAGACGTGAAAGCCTCACTGTGCCTCCCCAACCTGGAAAAATGCCCAGCTTAGTTTCGGGTAATCCCACTTGAGTGTCAGCCGCCATGACGCGATAACTAGAGGCTAGAACGAGCTCAAATCCTCCTCCTAATGCAAAGCCATTGATAGCGGAGACGGAAGGGAAAGGAAGATCTTCCAGATCAGAAAAAATAGTGTTCGTCTGTCTGAGCCAAGAACTGAGTTCAGCCTCTGATTTTTTAAAATGGCTCAAAAACTCAGTGACATCAGCTCCCACGATGAAACAGTCTTTACCGCTCGTGATCAACAGCCCCTGAATACCCATACTGCTAGGAGCTGACTTGAGTTGACTCACGGCAGCACGAAGTTCGCTCAGAGTGAGCTCATTAAATTTATTAATAGAATCATCTTTTAGATTGAAGTGGAGCTCGACAATGTTTCCTTCAAGCATCGAACAGCGAATTGCCTGGCCATCGAATTTCATTTGTCACCTCTGTAAACTGCACCATAGCTCGATACTTTTATAAAAGCGAGGTGTTTTGAAGCTTTCCAGATAACCCTTTAAATCTCTCAGGAATTGCAATCGGTTTTATGAAAATCTCCGAAAAACATCTAGCGCCACCGCCAGGCATTCTTTGTAATCGATTTCCGCCACGGATTGCTCGATCTCCCTTTTAAAATTCGGCCACCTCTGGAACCCCTGTTCAGATTGAGCAGAAAAATAACCTAATCCAGTCTCCCGCGTGATTCCTAAATGAGTCTGTATCGATTTTGCAAGGACACGGCCACCCAAGGCCGAGCCCTCCAGCACATAGAGTGCGCCTGCAAGTCGAGCAGCACTAGAAATTTCCATATCTGAACTTGCCTTAGAAAGGACTAAAGAGAGATTCAAGAACCGCAAATCTTCTCGCAAAGCTAAAAAATACGTTCGATCTTGAACACTTTTGAATGAATCAACAAAAGATGATCTTAAAATTGAACTCTCGATCGGGGCAAGGATCTCATAGACTTTGAGGAGCAAGGGCTTATACCGTGGAAGGTCTAAGCCCTTTCCTAAAAAGTGCGCCATGAAACCAGATTCTTCAAGTTTTTCATGAACCTCACGGGTGTACTACCTTAAATAACTCACTAAAGAATCCGTTACTTTTGCCTCAAATTTACCTAGTTCCATTTGCAGATGTCTAATAGATCCAGGTGCAAAAGGGGAACTTTTGTCGAGCCGCAGATCATTGACTAACGAATTCCTTTCGACTAGTGTTCGAATTCAAGTGACCCACCTAAAAAACGTAATTTTTTATATTATTTCTATTTTTATTGCTAGTATTTTTTCGATAACAATCAATGAAAGTAAGAATCTGCAGACCTACGCAAATGAGAGGCCTCAAGCACTCGAAGGATTAGGAATTACAGAACACCTCGGCGCACAGCTCAATATCCATCAGCTTATTTTTCAGGACGAATTCAATCACCCCATTTTTCTTTCTGAATTTTTCAAAACAAAAAAGCCTGTGATCTTAACTCTCGTTTATTATGAATGCCCGATGCTGTGTAACCTGCTCCTCAACGGCGTCCTAGATTCAATCAAACAAATAGACTGGAACTTGGGAAAACAATTTGAAATCATCACCGTGAGCATTAACCCCCATGAAAACCCAAAACTCGCTCAAGAGAAGAAATCGACTTACCTCAAAAATTATAATCGTCTTGATGCCGAAAAAAACTGGCATTTTCTAACTGGAGAAGATTCTCAAATCCGTGAGCTCGCCTCTGAAGTTGGCTTCAAATATCGATATGACCCTAACGAAAAACAGTTCATTCATACTGCGGCTATTTACATAATCACGCCCGAGGGGAAAATATCTCGTTACCTTTACGGCACTTCATTTAAACCGCAAAATCTTAAGCTTTCTCTTTTAGAGGCCTCTCGTGGCACCATCGCCACCTCAACTTTGGATCAAATCCTTTTATTTTGCTTTCACTTTGATCCCAATAAAAACAGCTACACCTTGAAAATTTGGAGAGTCATCCAACTGGTGATCTGTTTTCAAGTTCTCGTCTTGGCTGGGGTCATGACCTACTTATGGAAAAACGATAAAACAATTAAGCAGCCCCTTTAGAAGAAGCAGCTAACTCGATGACTTCAGCCAGTTCCTCTAATGAATAAGGCTTACCGAGAAACCAGGCCCCAGGAAGGCGTTTTGCGCGACTTTCACCTTGCTGTACGGCCGAAAGCACCACAGTAGGTGGGACGCGACCAAAAAAAGTTTGGATACTCGCGTAAACCTCTTCTCCGCTCATTCCCTGAAGAGTCAAATCCAACAGCATCACATCAGGCCATATTTTCTTTAAATAATCGACGACGAGTTCGCCTTTATCAATGAGATCAGGTTGGTGATTATAGGCCTCTAGGACGATCCCAAGAGTCTCAAGAATGGACGGATCGTCTTCTACTACTAGAATTCTCATCTGAATTTAGCCTCCGAAATAAAAGCTCGACAACTGGAAAGTCCTTTAGCATATTCAGTGCCAAATTTATAAAATTTTTCAACATTAAGGTAAAAACATGCCCCCTAAATATCGCAAGGAACAGGATTCATTAGGTAATGTAAAAGTCCCTCATGATGCCTGGTTTGGCGCCCAAACCCAACGGGCTATCGAAAATTACCCTATTTCTGGGCGCACTGCCCACCCTTCGCTCATTCGAGCTTACTTAAAAATCAAAGAAGCTGCTGCTTGGAGCAACCAAAAGCACAAAACTCTCGACAAAAAAAAGGCAAAACTCATCATTGAAGCCGTCCGAAATCTCTTGTCTCTTTCTGAAAACGAATGGGCCCCCCTATTCCCTATAGACCCCTATCAGGCTGGTGCTGGTACAAGCCAACATATGAATATTAATGAAGTTATAGCCAATAAGGCGAATGCGCAGTTAGGAAATCCACGAGGAACCTACTCTCCGATCCATCCAAATGACGATGTCAATCGGTCACAATCCACGAATGACACCTTTCCAACTGCCATGAGACTTGCAGTCCTTGAGCTGTCTCAACCCCTCGCCCAAAGTCTTCGCCAAATCTCTTTGTCTTTCAAAAGGAAGTCCCAGGCTTGGATGAAAATCCCCAAAGCTGGGAGAACCCACCTTCAAGATGCCGTACCCATGATGCTCGGACAGGAATTCGCTGGCTATAGCATAACCCTCTCAAAATGTGCCCAGTGGATCGAATCAGGCCGAGACGGACTCAGAGAACTGGGGATAGGTGGAAGCGCAATTGGAACTGGGCTCACCGTTCCTCGGGGTTTTTCGAGTACCATCGTTCAGCAGCTCGAAAAACTGACCCAAGAAAAACTTCGAATCTCCAAAAATCTCTGTGAATCCATGCAATCTCAGTCGCCCATGACTTATTATTCCAGCATGCTCAAGCTCAGCGGCATTGAAATCACTCGAATCTGCAATGACCTGAGACTGATGGCATCTGGACCCATGACCGGTTTTGCCGAGATTTTCCTACCCTCCGTTCAACCCGGAAGTAGCATCATGCCAGGAAAGGTGAACCCCTCGATTCTTGAAATGGCGAATCAAGCCTGGTTCTCAGTCATGGGGTATGATCAAACTTTGACCTACTGTGGGCAGGCTGGACAACTTGAACTCAATGTCATGATGCCGATGATGGCCTATTCTCTGCTTGAAGCGACTCAGGTCGCCACTCGCGCAACTCAAATCCTCAACGATCGGTGCATCACCGGCCTAGAAGCTAATGAGAGCCGATTACGGCGCTACTTCGAGAGTACCCCTCAAATTGCGACTGCGCTGAGTCCCAAACTGGGTTACGAAAAGACTGCTGCACTCGTATTTGAGGCCCTAGACCTAGGAACCACAGTCATAGACCTCATTCGAAAAAAAGGTCTTTTAACCCAAACAGAGCTGGACCTACTCCTGGATGCTTCTACTCTGACTGGCCTTTAACTGATCCAAAATTTCAGAGTCATCCGGGTCATCAATTGAATCAAAGTCCTCCTCCAATTCAAGCTCAGGCTTTGCACCTGGAAAGCAACCTGGAGACCCAGGTCCATTTCCAATTCGGACATGAAAGTGATTTTTATGGCCCGGCATATGCCGAATAAACCTTCTATAAATCTCCCAATCTTCATCTTTTTGAGCATACTTAGACAAGGCTCGGATATGCCTGCGATCTAAGAAAATCACTTTGATGCAAGCATAGGGATTCTTCAAAATTTTCTTCAGCAGCCACCAATTATTATTAGAATCGAAATCTCGAACAAACTGAATAGAAGAAGCCTTCCCTCGTTTTACATCTAAAAAACCAACATCTGCATCTTGTCCGTTCGTATGAGACGCATGCCCTCTTCTACCTGATCGGCCAATTAAACAGCCTCCTTTGGGCCCAGACACATCCCCTAAAACAAGGCGCACCCTGGAAAAGACCTCACTTGAAAAGACCTTCGAGACCTCGCGCCCGAGCCACTCAACCATAGCCGCCATAGCATCCGTTCCATAATTCAAACATCGCTCGGGCGATCGAATCAAAACCCGATTCTGAGAATTTGAAATAATCGGCCTTCCCCTCACCAAGAAGCCATTATTTACTGAACAATAAGCCTGGTCGCCACGCCTACCCATCTCCCGTGTGAGTAAGGACAAAATTTCTTCCCCTTTCAGTTGGCCTGCTGCATTCAAATAGGCCACCTGTTCTGGAGTGACTTCTTGGCAATAGCGGGCCGCTCGGTGAGAGGAACACTTCCCAGGCCTTCGTTTGCGCCCTCGCCGAACCGCTTGAGACTTGCTACAACACAGATGCCCGTTCGAAGAAAAATCTGGATTCCACTGCTGACAAAATTGCGCGCTAGGATTTGATGACGCAGGCGGAACTAAAAATTCCGATTCCGGTGCGCAAGGCAAGAATTGAACAAAGCTAGAGGCGGCCGATGTACCTGGCCCGCTGGATGCAATTCCCCGCAGATCGGCTCTAGCTGCGAAGAGCTGAAGTAATAAGGTTAAGATGAAAAGCACAGTGAAACAATAGGGAGGAAACTCCTTTGAGTCAAATGCAATATGCCATATAAAGACCTCATCCCTATGAATGATAATCATTATTACCTCTTAAACGAACAAGACGCAGCGCCTCAGCGGCTTAAAAAGGAACGGGAGAAGGCTCGTAAGCTCAAAAAATCTCAATGGTGGCTGACTTTAGTCAATCGCGGAATCTGCCATTATTGCGAAAAAAAATTCACCCCATCAAAACTGACCATGGACCATATTGTTCCGCTTGCCAGAGGCGGCCAGAGCACCCCTGGAAACGTTGTGACTGCCTGTAAAGAATGTAATCGAGACAAAAAACTTCACACCCCAGTCGATGAAATTTTAAAAAAATTAAATAAAAAAGATTAAAATTTAAAGCTAAACTTAAAAACGAGGTCCTAAAAGTGGTAGAAACTCCTAGTAAACATAATGACAACGGATTTTTTTTTGCAATCACACCTTAAAATGTTATAGAGGAAGACGAAAAGTCTGGAATCCTCTGTACGGGACGGTGCTTGGCGCTCAAAAGTTTCTAAAAC
>JANNCA010000224.1:0-1713 GCA_031386075.1 Oligoflexia bacterium | reverse complement strand
AGCAAGAAAATAAAAAACAATTTTATTTTAAATAAAACGATAATATTTTTATTTGGTTGTGGTGGTGGCGGTAGTGGAACAAAAGATACTAATGCTGATTTGGCTAGAGATTTTAGTAGTACTAAGGCTGGACCAGCTATGCGAGCTTCCGTTATTTCTATTCCGGATAATTTAGCCATTTCTTGCATCTCGTATTCATCAGGCATATCCTTAAATGACAAGGGAATGATCCAGGACCCCTCTTTCTAGGATTGAAAGATAATCATTAGACCCACGGAAGGGAGATTGAGCGTGATTTATGTGTCTAAACGCCAGATCAAACAAGTAGAATACCTTATTTCACAGTCTCTTCAGGGTAACCATATACTTTTTGACATAGAGAGCTTACGTCAAATATTTTGGAAGAAAGACCCCTTTTTGTTGGATCTCTTTTCAGCAGAAGATGCCTATTCGGTTGAACATCATCTTGAAAAAATTATTTTTCAACCTTCATTGGCAGAAAAAAGAGCCTATCTCGATCACTTAGATCCGACTACTTTCGCAAGAGTCGTTAAGACCTACTTTAATATCGTTGAAAACAATTTATTCCAAAATAAAGAGATTCGACACTGATGAGTATAGATCGACTATCCCCTTCCAATACTGATAAAAGCAACGTCCAGGCCGGGGCAGCTGAAAGAGAAGCCAATTTTAGAATTTCGGCTGCAAACAAGGGAATCGAAACTGCCCAGCTTCAAGTCAATGAGAGTTTAAATCAAATTCGAGACGCCTACGAAAAGCAGGCTTCAAGCCAAGAACTTCGAAATGAATCCGGATTAGAAAACCAAAAACTGAAGGGCTACGAACAAATCAGAGAAATGCAAAGAGCACAACAAGCTGAACTGAGGAGACTCAAACAGGATGGTGAGCGAGAACTTTCCAAAGTACAAGAACACTATCGAAACGCCAGCCATTCAACTGAAAGAGATACGAGAGAGCACCTTAAAGAACTACAAAAACAGGATAACACTCAGCTAGAATTCACTCGAAAAGCCTACAAATCAGAACTAGAAGATGGCGAAGCCCAGCATGTACATCAAGTAGCCCTATCACGCCAAAAATCCATCGAACAAATCGAAAAAATAAATAATTCCTCTAAAAATCAAATCGAACAGATCAGAACCAGCTATCAAGAAGCCGCTGAACGCACTCAGGAAAAACTTGCCGATCAATTACAAAAAACTTATACCAACACGGAAGTTAGCCTGAGCAAAATACAGCAAAAATCAGCAAATCAAATTCGGGAGATTCGCGAAGACACTGCCTACAAACTTTCTGCCTACAACTCCCGGCAATCAGACCCTTTTTACAAACTCGGAAACCTCAATGCGCATTTACGCGAAACAGAAGATGCCTTTATCCTTACAGCAATAATTCCAGAATATGAACAAAACCATGTCTCTGCATCTATTAAAGGAAATAATTTAGTCATTACGGTGAATCGAAAAAACGAGGAAGAACTGCAACTAGCTCCAGGCCACTATTTAGGATCCGCCTCGTTTCAGGCTTTGCACGAGAGCTTTCCACTTTCCTGGCCAGTCGACAGTAGTCGTCTTTCAAAGGAGTTTGATGGTGACGAAGTCCTCATTCATGTTCCCAAAAAGAATGAATACGCATTTAAGGCTCCCGAACCCAAACTGCCCGAGCGAGTTCGTGCTGAAGGGCCTCACTTCC
>JANNCA010000199.1:0-8959 GCA_031386075.1 Oligoflexia bacterium | reverse complement strand
AGAATCTGCGGTGTTATAGCCGTCCAAATATGTTGCGTCGTGAATCCAAGGACCGGGGCCAGCGAGGGTTTCTGTCGTTAAATTCATTAGACATACGAGACCAAAAAAGTTGAGAATACTAATCTGTCGAATTGAATGCATCATTTGGGCTCCGCTTTTAAGTTCAGTTTAACAAGTCGTCGAAAGTTAATGCGCCTTTGCAACTAATGCACCAACAAGCGGCATATTATCTGCAGGTACTCTAACATATATTATGTATCTTCTATAGAAATGAGGTTATCATCTTATGTCTAGTTCTAAATTACTCATCGCGCTGACGATGGGATCTCTTGTTGCCGGGATATCGTTTGCAGGTAATCAAGGTACTACCCTGACAGGAACAAAAACAGCAGCTACAACTGAGACACAGACATCCACATATTCTTGGACTGTTCAAAAAACATTGATCCCGAGGCAGGTACCATACATCATTAAAGCAGGGCAAACTGTGCCAGTAGATTTTTTGGTCACTGCCACCCGAGGTGGTCCTGTAGTCACCTCCGTGAATACGCCAGTGACTGGTCAAGTCTGCTTGAATAATACGGGGACTCAGCCCACAGTTGGCTTGTTTCTCACCGATCAACTCGAACAATCTACTGATGGAGGCCTTACGTGGACTGCATACTCGAGTCCGATTACCATTCCTGTTGTCGATCTCGGAGGAGCTCTCTCAATTTGCTATCCTTATAGCTTTCCAAATCAACTCAATCCACTTTATTTATATCGCAATCATGCGGTTGCAAGTGTTGACAATTTTTTAGGATTTGAAGGTACTTCGCATTCGATCGATATTTACGCTACGGTGAGCGTAACCACCATCCCAATCACAGTCGACTCAACTGCAAGCTTAGTGGACGTGTTCACCTGTCCTGTCGGGTTCACTTGCACTCCGCTGATCACTACAAGCACTCTTACGGGTAGCATGCCAACCACGACTTATACAGTGAGTTTAACGAACCTTGCAGCCCTGTGCGGATTGACATTGCAAGGTACAAACACAGCTACACTGACTCCATTGACAACCTTAGTGCCACAAATAGCATCAGGGACAGCTACGATTTTCACAGGAAGTTGTATTTAAAAGAAACCGACTTTTAGCCAGTCCTGCCGTGATACTGCGGCAGGACTTTTTAGATATTATCGGCTAGCCCAATCAAAAAGTTTGTCGACAATAACACCGAGAGGTTGCAGGTACTGCTCAGACTTCTTTGCTGAGATTATCCATGAGGAAGGTAGAGGTTGCTTAGGGTTCCATCTTTCTGTTGGATTAACTAAGGAGTCACCGATGGTCATTGGATGTGAGTCAGGAGGAGCGACCCAGATCAGGTCTGGATGCAAGCGCGTGTGCCACTCTCCGCCGATGATCCGTCCAGTCTCATCGAGTTCGAGATCATAGTTGTAAATAGGAACACGTTTTTCATCTGTTTCTGGGGCATCCGTAGAGTTAACGGTCGGGCGGGTTTCGTATACAAACGTAAGATGAGTTTCAACACCTACGAGATACTTTTTAGCCGGGTCTCGAAAATCCTTAAGCGGATCATTTATGAAATCCCTTAAGGCGATACGTGCTGTTTCAAGAGGTCCGGGTTTCCCGGTCGCTGGATTGAAATAAGTGTAGCTATAGCTCGAAACAGGCTGATTCCAAACTTGATATCCGGGATCACTATCAATGATGAAGGATCGTCCGCTAACGCCAATTTGGTTGGTCATGGAAAGATGAAATGTAGCTGGGTTTGTGTCCCGACATTCTGCATCAAGTTCTCGTCCGGTAGTGGGATTACGGCGCAAAGGGTTCGATTGACATAAGGTGCCTACAACTCGTGCAGGCCAAGCGCCGTTAGCCCAGAGCAGCACACCCAATGCTTTGATATCACTTGGACGAAATTCAATTTGAGTTATTCCGTCCACTGCTGTCGTGATTACCGAATGTACAGGTCTCGGCATCATCATCGCAGCATTGGCCCACCCAGTGCAGTAGCCCATCCATCCTTCGACAATTCCGTTTGTTTGATGATCCTCTGCTGTTTTTATCATCGACCGAGTTAGAGTGAAATTACCATCGCCGAGTAATAGATCGTATTTTTCAGCTGGTGAAAGATTCGCTACTCCTCCGTTGCCCAGAGTACTTAAGAGATACTTTGAAACATTAGCCCAAGGAGTGCCACTCGGAAAAGCAGGATCAGCATAGCGATAGGCAAGCCCACCATCAATCAGTGGCCAATACCAACCGGACCAAGGCTGGGCATGGACTTGAGCTTGCTCAAGTCCGGCCAACTTCATCTGCTCTAACGTGTCGTATTTGAATTCATCTACAACGTTTCTCGTCAAATCATTCGGTTCGGGCGCTGAGAAAATGATTTCCGAAAACCCAACATTTTGTATTCCGATTGATAAAGTAGCCATCGCTGCGAATAATGCTATGTGCTTATTTAGTAAAATTTTCATGGAGTGAGCTATGCTAAAATTATGCACAATCCTTCAGTTAGAATTTTTTCGATTGGAAAATTTTTTGCATATGTTCTCCGGTCAGTTTTTGCGCAACGCATAGGTCAAATTTACTCAACGTTTAGGACAGAGCATTATGCTCATCTTTTCGAGATGAATCTCCAAATTCAGCACCTTAAAAATAGTCACACTATTTTGTGTTGCTTGGATGACTCAAGCAAATGCTGAAGCAGCCACAGGATTGAGAGTTGCAATTTTTACGGATATCGGCGCTGATTCCGACAAAATTCTCTCATTCTATCGCGCGGTGGTATCGATGGGCCAAGCTCCCTTGGCGATTACTCATTCAGATATTTTGCAAAACTGACTCACGACAGCAAACTTCGATGTGTTTATTTTCCCTGTGGGTGAAGGTGGAGCAAAGAAAGCGAAAAAAATATCAGCAAAGTTAATAGATTCGAAAAGAATTGAACGAGACGGTAAGCAACACATAGTTTAGGTTGATGCTGCACAAGAAAAACCCAAACTATCGAAAAACAAAAAGACAAAGGAAAATCGACCAGACTGAGAAGCTATCCATCAGGACATCGATGAAGAAGCAGATATTGAGAAGGGTGCAGCCTAGCTTTGAGGATTGGATTGCTCCAAGATCGTGGCTTCATGGTGTTGCCGACAATCCCCATAAGCCTCAGCGCGACTCGTCCCGCGCCCGAGTTGGCGGCGGATCTCGTAGAGTCACTTGGACCACTGAATGGGATTAAGGTCATTGGCTGATGCACGCGCCTTCTGAGAAAGCTTTCGTCGACTACTGCCTTGAATTTCTGATTTTGTTTTGATATCGTACAACTTCATGATTTTACTCTGATTTTCGATCTGACGGAGAAAGAAAGATTCGAACCCTGGTTACGGTTTCCCGTAAACACCCTTTCCAAGAATGTGCGTCAACCAATGGGACATTGGAATTTAAATGCAGAGTAAATCTATCCATTAATAAGTACGAAACCCAACTTTTGCCCGCAGCGAGGCAATACTCGCAGGATCTGAGATGGGTGATAAAAATGCACATATTTTTGTGTAGTTTTCCGATACGGATGAATGTAACATTAAGAATAAGAGTGGAGATCATTATGAGCAAGCGAGTCAATATCACTATCCTAGAAGAAGTAGAGAGCCTATTTGATTGGATGGTCAAGTATGACCCTCAATTCAAGGGCAAAGAAGCAGCTGTCGTAGCTCACTTTTTCACAAAGGGTATCCGAGCTGCCTATGAAGAAGGTTTAAGACAAGCTGAGCCATTAGATGCCGATTCATTTTCCCAGGTTGCAGAGCATGCCCGAGAGACATTTAAAAAAGCTGTTGGTTAAGCACATCAATTTAGAAAGATTTTAAAATGCCACTTCGCGGAGAAGTTTATTTTCCAGACAAAGCCCTTCCACTCAATCAGGATGTAGTTCACCGGTGTATCGTTCTATCTCCGAACAATCTTATGGCAACCCATCCCAACACTCCTAATAATCGGCTTTTTGTCACGGTGGCCATTGTTCGTAGTGCAGTTCATTCAGATGGCAGAACCCCTGTAAGATTAATCAGGGGGCACAGTATTCCAATTTCTCCCCAGAACTTACCTGCCCTACAGCATAATAGCATCGTTGAGACCCATCAGCTCTTTGCAGTTGAACTCGACGTATTGCGACGCAAGAATCCGGTAGGTCGGCTCCCAGACTCATTAATGACAGATGTGCTTGCCGGAGCACGTCTACTTTTTATGTAAGACTTCTGAAGTCACCCTTCCGACTTCTGGAGCTAAATTGCTGCGGTGCTGAGTTCTAAGCAGGATTTAAGTTCGGGAATGCTGATTCGGCATCGGGAGCTACGGGTCTACTTTCTGAAGGGACTATTCGAGAGTTAGACAACCGTTTTGGCGCAGGACTCTTGCCCCTGTAAATGCGTGGCAAGGAAAAATGGACGAAAAAAAACCCACTGAAGCGTGGGTGAATCAAAAACAGACTTTCTACCGGCGGATTTGGGTGTGAATTTAAAGAAGTGGCGGAGAGACAGGGATTCGAACCCTGGTTACGGTTTCCCGTAAACACGCTTTCCAAGCGTGCGCCTTCAGCCACTCGGCCATCTCTCCGGATCAAATGGGTGACTTATGTTGGACACTTAGCATATGCATCAAACTGAGTCCAATATTTCTGAGGCAGGTTTTGGAAGATTTTTGCTGAGTCGAAGAGAACTGAGTCCAAGAGAACTCAGGATGAGTCTTGATATTTCATGAGCTGCCGTGGTGGGGCAGATCCCTCGTTTTTTATTGATGAGTCCGCAGACGCAGGCATTGACCATGGCATCCACCCCGTGAACCCAGAGAAAGGCATCTAGTTCAGGTTGTCCTAAATGCTGATGAGAGTGACGAGCTAAAACGGTTGAAATTTCTGAAGAAAGTAAAAGGTAAAGATCCAGCAAGTCCCTGAGTTTGCCCACCCGAGGGATTTCTTCGACCAAAACTCTCTGAAGGCGAGGTCTGAGGGACCTACTTTCCATGAGTGCGAGGACCAATTCTTGAGTGATGGCCGGTAAGTCAGAGTTGTCTCCCAATTGAGTGATCCGATCCATCACAAGTTTCTTTTGGGTGTCCATATAGCGCTCAATGAGAGTGGCTATGACGGATTCTTTATTTTGAAAGTACTGATAGAGAGAGCCTATGCTAATGCCGGCGACTTTTGCTATTTGATTGGTATTGGCACCTTCGTAACCCTCTGTTTCTAAAATGTGAGCAGTTGCTATGAGGATCGAGTTGACGGTTTCTTGAGCGCGGAGTTGAGTTGGTTTTTTCCTAGGTTTTGTGATTTTTTTTAATTTCATGACTCTCCTTCTAGAATAGAGATATGCGAGTACAAAATGTGAGCTTTTCATCATATTATAAAAAAATGATGCATGCACTTCCATATGTGACATTTCCAGTTTTAATCTTAGTGGCTGCGGTGAGCGGAATATTAAAAGGAGGCATTTGGGTTTGGGCAGGGTGGCTAATCATATTTATTTTGCATCCTCTTCTAGACGCTTGTGTTGGGCTCCAAAAAGAAGACGATGTGAATCAAGTTAAACTTCCTCATGGACTCTATTCTTCTTTTATTTATGGATATGTCCCACTTCAGGTTGCATTGATTTTTTGGGTTATTGCAGAGCAATTTAAGTTTGATTTTTTGTCTGCCCAGTGGTGGGGTGCCCTGCTTTCGGTGGGCGCCATTACTGGGGGAATTGGATTCACAGTGGCTCATGAACTCATGCATCGCAGAAAGCGTTGGGAGCGTGGCCTCAGTGTTTTGTTGTTAGCGACGGTCGGGTATTCCCATTTTAGAATTGAGCACGTCTTTGGGCATCATCGTTATGTGGCCACTCCGATTGACCCAGCGTCATCACGACGAGGTGAGATCCTCTACTCTTTTTGGATCCGCTCTATTTGGGGTACTTGGCTGAACGCATGGCGATTTGAAGTGAAGCGGCTTTCACGCGGCAATGTTTATCAAAAAATCATAAATAATCGAATGGTTCACTATTGTGTATTCCAATTTACTTTAGTTTTTTTTATAGGGAGTTTTTTTGGGCTTGAAGGGCTTGTATTCTTTATAGGCCAGGCCGTCGTTGCAGTCGTTCTTTTAGAGTCAGTGAACTATATAGAGCATTATGGGTTAGAGAGAAAGGAAATAGCCCCTGGGCGCTATGAGGCGGTTAATGAGTTCCATTCTTGGGATTCGCGACACCGGATGACCAATTTGTTTATGTTTAATTTGGGTAGACATGCTCATCATCATGCACATCCTCTGGTTCCTTATGAAAAACTCGAATTTTCTGGTGCAGGTCACACCATGGGCTTGGGGTATTCAGCTCTCCTGTGGTTAGCATTGTGCCCTCCACTTTGGATGCGGTTCTTTAGAGCTAGATTGGCAGAGTGACCTTAGGATCAGCATCTAAGACAAAGCGTTCAAGAAAATGTTTTTCGGCGCTAAAGATTTAGATCCCGCGTACGAAAACATTTTCTTGAACGGTTACCTGTTCCAGAACCTCAGTACATCTAGCGTGTGGGTGATGCGATAGCACAGCCAAGATTTTGTGAGCAATTCGCTCCCGATGCTAGACATTCCCGATTCGCTGTCTCTTGAGCTGAAGCGGCATTGGATGCGGCATCTGCATGAGCGAACCAATGACCTGTGGAGTCCGATGAGAAACAAACTCCGGGAGCAGAGGACGAGCTCAAAGAGCTTGAGGGAGAAGCCGGTAGGTTTGTAGACTCGGTGTCACCTTCATCGTTCAGATAGTAGGTTGAATAGGGGTAGTAGTAAGGGTAATAGTAGTAAGGATAGTAGTAACTGGGGTAGTAGTAACCATAGCCATAACCCCGGCCGTATCCACCTCCATGTCCTCGGCCGCGCCCAGAGCTGTTTCCGCCACCACGGGCGTCTGAGCGTAAATTTTGAGAATTTGAATTTCTTAACTCGGTATCGGGTGGATTTGCTGCTAATTCTGTAGCCGTTACTAGATTTTTAGGCAGTTGATCCTGACTTAAAACTCCTAAATTTTTTGCATGGGCCGATTGGCCTATGAGGGCCAAAAGCCCCAAACCACAAATGGTTACCTTCAGTTGAGTCATTTGCTCTCTCCTTTAAGATGTCAAGATTCAAGGATGAGTGGGTTGAGTAATCTTCCCCTTATCTCAAGAATCGCTTTGGCATTTAAGTATCAATTTTAATGCCATCTTAAAGAGGATTGGTTTCTATAGCGATCCAATAGATCTTGTTTTGATCTGTTTCAGAATGTGGGCTTCGAAATCCGCAAGGGGTAAAGTCAGCTGCTGTTCCTGGCCGTAGCGCCTTAAGGTGACTGTTCCGTCGGATTGTTCTCGTTCTCCAATAATGAGTAGGTTTGGAATTTTTTGTTTCACATTGTTTCTGATTTTTTTCCCGATGGTGTCGGCTGAGTATTCCATTTCAGCACGAATCATTTGAGAACGAAGGAGTTTGACAATTTTTTCGCCGTATTCATCAAATTTTTCGCTCACTGTGATGACCTTGACTTGAACGGGGGCTAGCCAGGTTGGGAATGCGCCACCATAATGTTCGATGAGAAAAGCAACAAAGCGTTCATGGGTACCCAGGGGCGCTCTATGGATAATATAGGGACGATGTTCTTGGTTGTCTGCCCCTATGTATTTGAGGTTCAGCCTCTCGGGCACAGCAAAGTCGAGTTGATTGGTACTGGCTGTTTCCTCTCGGCCGGTGACAGTTTTAAATTGGACGTCGATTTTAGGGCCGTAAAAGGCTGCTTCCCCTTTTCCTTCGACAAAGGGGAGTCCGCTTTCGACCATGGCTTCGTAGACGAGTTTTTGAGTCCATGCCCAGGCTTGGGGGTTGTCTACATATTTTTCCTTACCTTTGGCATCCTCTGGATCCCAGGTCGAAAAACGCATGTAGTAGGATTTAAAATTCAGTATTTCATAAACTTCTCGGTGCATATTCATGACGTCTAGAAACTCTTTTTTAATTTGATCCTGAGTACAATAGATATGAGCGTCGTTCATGCACATGCCCCGGACTCGTAAGAGTCCAGAAAGAGCACCCGAGTCTTCGAAACGATAGACCTGCCCATATTCGGCTAAGCGGAGGGGAAGGTTCCGATAGCTTCTCAGTTGTGAAGCGTAAATTTTATGGTGGTGTGGGCAGTTCATGGGTTTAAGGCAATAGACTTCTTTTACTTCTTCTTGCTCGCCTCCAGCCGTTTCGATCTTTTCTTTGATTTCCATCATGGGGTACATGTGACTTGCATAGTAGGGGAGGTGGCCCGTTTGGTAATACAAGTCAGCTTTGGCGAGATGAGGGGTAGAAACACGGTGATAGCCCGCTTTAAATTCGAGTTCTCGCATGAGTTTTTCAAGCTCATCTCGAAGGACTGTGCCATTCGGTAGCCAAAGGGGTAAGCCTTTTCCGACGGTGTCGTCTAGGATAAAAATGTCGAGTTCTTTTCCGAGCTTCTTATGATCTCGTTCCTGGGCTTCTTTGAATGCTTTGGAATAGGCGTCCAGTTCTGGCTTGGATACAAAGGCCCAAGCATAAATACGGGTCATCATGGTGTTGCGAGAATCTCCGCGCCAATAGGAGCCGGCCAGGCTGCGGAGCTTGAAGCCTTGTACAGGAAGGGCTCGTGTGTTTTCGACATGGGGGCCATCGCACATGTCTAAAAAGGGGCCAGTTCGATAAAAAGTTAGATTTTGAAGCGATTTTTTTTCAAAAAGCTCTTCGGCGTACTCTCTCTTATAGGGTTCTCCCATTTCATCGATTCGGGCTAGGGCTTGGTCCCGAGGGAGTTCTTCTCTTTCAAATGGATGACCTTCCTGAATCAGCCGTCGCATTCGCTTTTCAATTTCTGGGAAATCCTCTTCAGTGAGGGGGGTAGAGAGTAGAAAGTCGTAGTAAAAGCCGTC
>JANNCA010000178.1:0-4538 GCA_031386075.1 Oligoflexia bacterium | reverse complement strand
GAGGGAGAAAACGGAAAAAAAGACGAGTACAAATATAATGGTTTAGGTGAGCTAATTTATAGCAAAGACGTGGACGGAAATATCTATACTTATCGGTATAACTAATCTCAGTCATATTGTGATGATCTTGAGAATCATACTGATAAGTATAGATATTTCCGTCCACGTCTTTGCTATAAATTAGCTCACCTAAACCATTATATTTGTACTCGTCTTTTTTTCCGTTTTCTCCCTCAATTGTCGTCAGAAATCCTTTATTATCAAAGGTGAAAAACATTTTTCTGTTAAAATTATCTATCATTTTTGAAATATGACCATCTTTAGAGTAAGCAAGCTCAATAAAATTTCCGTTTTTATCCCCAATTCTACTGAGCCGTCCGATTTCATTAAATTTTTCAACTTTACCTGTATCAAATGTCCGAATGTATCCCTCAGTTGTCTTAGTAATATATTGATAACTAAATCGATTGGACTGGAGCTGCGTTCCGTTTGTGAGCTGTCGTGCTTGTAGTTTACCCTGAGCCCGAAACTTCTCCCACTCGTCATTTCTAAAGGTAGCATCATTTCTAAGTTTTAGACGGTAGGAGGCTAGGTCACTAGCAGTGCCCGCCACACCTACTTTTTGAGCAACACCAGATATCTCAGCTACGGCTCTATCGAGTTCACTCAATTTAAATGCTACAGGACTAAATCTGTTTTCGGCTCCCCCGCCATACTCATGGACGACCACACTTCCATCGGCAGAAACCGTCAAAAAAACCTCGTATTCATTTCCCCATCCATACCCAAAAATTCCCTTGAAACTCGTCTTTGAATTATAGACCCGCTCTATCTTAGGCTCAAATCCTCCAGGATAAATAATATCAGTATAAGCAACAAAAAAATTTCCATTTTTCAGGCTGACATTTGCCATTGATTCTATTGAAAAATTTGAAAAAAAAGATATCCCAATAAGAGCAACGACTCTTTTTACATTAACCCGAAACATAATTTTTTCTCCCCAAATGTAAACTTCAAAAAAACTAAAAATAAACCTACTAAAATATTTTAAAAATACTATCTAATAACTATACGTCGATATCTACTATTTTCATAATGACAAAAAATCCTACGGCTTCCAATAAAAATATTAAAAAAACAATGACCCATCCCAAAGGAGTTACAAATAATGGCCTCATAAAATCAGGATCCGTCTGATAGAAAACCACCCCTAAAATAGGCGGAATCGCCATTACAAAAACACCTTGATAAAAACCTTGAGCGGTCAAAGCAGCAATCTTGTTTTCAACTTTGATTCGATCTCGTATCGTACTGACAATCGTATCAAAGGTTTCAGCCAAGTTTCCACCTGTCTCCTTCAAAATGTTGACGGAAGTTACAAACATTTCAACATCATCCGAAGCAACGCGTTGAGCAAAATTAGAAAAAGCCTCCTCAAGTGAAACTCCCAATTTGTTCTCACTTAAGATCAAGCTAAACTCCTGCCGAATTGGATTGGGCATTTCCTGCGTCACAAGTGACATAGATTGAACAATAGATAAGCCCGACTTCAGCCCGTTAGACATCAGACTCAAAGCATCCACCATCTGTAAGACAAGTTTATTAGTTCTTTTTCTATACATCCAATCAACAAAGGGCTTCGGGCTCTTCCATCCAATCACTGTTGTCATCAAAGCCAGTGGAATTCCTGGAAAAAGCTTGGGTAAAAAGAACAAAAAAACTGCTGAACCAGAACCAAAACTCAATGCCAAAAGCCACAGAAGAATCTTCTGGGATGGGATCTCAATAAACATCAAATTGAGTTTCTCGACAATATAATCACGGGTCCCAAGAGACTGAAATCGCAGCCAGTCCATGAACCGTTTATTGTAGCTGTAGGAAAGAATGAAAACAGCGACACCAAAACCAATAATTCCCACCAACCTGAAAAACATTTAGATCACCTCACAAAGCGTCATTTAGCAGCAAAAAGATTTCTAGAGATCTTCATCCCTTTCGCTTCCATTTCTTCTACAAATTTGGGTATAAATCCTGTGGGTACAAAGCGACCAATAATTTTTCTTTTCTTATCTAAACCTTCCTGTTTATAAATAAAAATATCTTGAAGGCTAATCACCTCTCCCTGCATACCCACGACCTCTGTAATATAGGTCACCTTACGGGTACCATCGTTCATTCTAGACTGCTGAATAATCAAGCCGACTGCAGAGGCAATATTTTCCTTAATAGCCTTTGCGGGTAGACCGAGACCTGCCATCATCACCAAGGTTTCGAGGCGAGCAATCGCTTCTCTAGGATTGTTCGCATGCAAAGTCGTCAAGGACCCAGAATGCCCTGTATTCATCGCCTGCAGCATATCAAGGGCCTCCCCGCTCCGACACTCACCCACGACAATTCGGTCAGGACGCATTCTGAGACAGCACTTGATCAAATCTCGAATCGATACTTCGCCTTCGCCCTCGATATTCTTAGGACGAGACTCCAAACGCACCACATGATCCTGACCCAGTTGAATTTCGGCTGAGTCCTCGACGGTTATAATTCGTTCTGATGCGGGGATAAAGTTGGACAAAACATTGAGAAGGGTTGTCTTTCCAGATCCTGTCCCCCCCGAAACCACAATATTGAGTTTAGCTTCTACGCAACACCTCAGAAAATCAGCAATTTCTTCTGTCATTGAGCCAAAAGTCACTAAATCTTTATACTCGATCCTTTTCTTCGGAAATTTTCTAATCGTAATCGTGGGTCCCCTGAGAGCCAAAGGAGGAATAATAATATGAACTCGAGAACCATCTAACAAACGGGCATCCACAAAGGGAACCTTCTCATCCACACGACGCCCCAGAGGGGTTACAATTCGTTCAATCACATTCATCATTTGGGACTCACTTGAGAAATTAATTTTCGAAATTTGAGGCTTTCCAGCCTTCTCAATATAAATCTGATTTCTAGCATTCACCATGATTTCAGTCACACTATCATCTGCCAAAAGATCCTCTAGAGGCCCAAGCCCTAAAGCCTCATCTAGAACCTCTTTGACCATTTGAGCTTTTAGTTCCCGGGTTGATAGTAGGGTGGCAGTGTCTTCTTTGATCAAAATATCTAATATTCCCTTTTGTGTCTTTTCACGAAGGATTGCACGCTGTCTTGAGTCACTTGTATCTGTGCTCATTTTTTTTAAGTCCATCTGCTCTACCAAAGCTTTATGTATTCTCAGCTTCATGGAGGTCCAGGGATCTAAATTTCCAAAAGCGCTTCTTGCACCTGGTCCTCCTGAACCCTCTTTACTCGAGTCGCCTGACGCCGGCTCACCCGAATTGACGGCCACCTTAGCTAACACTCCTGATGGTTTTTTGAGCTTAGCCAGACTCTCCAAAAGATTGACCTGCTGAATTTTTCGAACGATGTCATGATAAGCTCTCGCAATAGGGGTGTTTGGAGCGGCGATACAAATAGGAACACTTTTTGCGAGTGATCCATCGCAGGTTGCAAAATCCTCAGGAATAGCAGCAAAAATAGGCTTATTTAAATTTTTTTGAATCATTTGTGGAGTAATTATATTATTTTGTGAGTATCTATTCACAACAATTTGAACCATTTCTGGAGGGAAAAGCAATTCCTGAATTTTTCCTAGAACTCGCTTTGTCTGATTGATTACAATCAAGTCAGCAGTAGTCACAACAAAAATGGCAGTAGAAAACTCCAGGGTCTTCAAGGCCCAGGGATCCATTCCGTTTCCACAATCAACGACAACTAAACTAAAAACATTCGTCACCAGCTTAAGAAATCGCCCCAGACCATCCATATCTAGATCACGAGCCAGAATGGCATCCTTCGGAGCCCCTATGTAACTATAGCCGGCAGGCGCGTTCACCATAAATGGAGCTAATGATTTTGGGTCGATTGTGTTGGTCTGCATCTTGGACACATCAATAATGCTTTTGAGAGGATTCTGTCCCAAAATGATATTTTGATCCCCTAAACTGACAAGGTCTAAATCGACAATCAACGGTCTTTGCTTAAACTCCTGAAGATAGGCAATGGCTAAGTTAGAGGTAAAAATACTCTTACCCACTCCGCCCTTTCCACCTACAATTGCAATTATATGTCCAGCCATTTTAATTTCCTCTTACTTCACTTTGACTCTAAAATTTTTCTTGAGATCATCTGTTCCATCTGAAGCATTTTCAATAATTTGCGGAGTTACAAAAATCACGAACTGAGATTTTTGTTTGTTATAAGCTTTAGATCTCATCAACGTAAAAAGAGCACTTGTCCCCGATCCCGGATCATATGACCCGTTGTAGGGTGGGTCAGTATTAAAGTTTGTTCCAATTGTGCTGGCTGACACACTTGCCACTGCCGCACTTTCGTTCGATCGAATGTAAATATCGGTAGTTACCTTGTGACTTGCCGTAGTTGGAGCACCTCCAGCAGAGGGGGCCCGGCCAGTGACATTGGTTTGATCCAACTCCAGTTTCATTTGAATATCTTCGCTCTGACCTACAATCGAGGGAGTGACCGCCACGGTCAGCCCC
>JANNCA010000165.1:0-1792 GCA_031386075.1 Oligoflexia bacterium | reverse complement strand
AAATGTTCATGAAGGACAAACACTGAGACCTTCCAATCTGAGTGACATCTACCCTTCCATCGATGCTCCCGTGAGTGAGGTTCATCACCAGACCTGACCTTGCACTCAAACTCTGGTCGCCAGTCACTATTTTAGGTAAATATCTACTAGGCAAGAGTTCTGATAGATGAATGTCTGTCAGTCTCCCAAGAAATCCAACCTGTAAGTTGGAGGGAGAAATATCTACGTAAATTTCCCCATAAGATCGACCTGAACCGATCTTGAGGTCAAATTTATGAGCAAAAATCATGTTCTGGCGCATAGAAAAATATCCTTGAAACGGACCATAGACTTTTTCTTCTAAGCGAAACTCTGGAATGTTCACCTCTTCCGACTCATGAATCATAGGCTGAAGGCGC
The DNA here is from genome assembly GCA_031386075.1 of Oligoflexia bacterium. Taxonomy (GTDB): domain Bacteria; phylum Bdellovibrionota; class UBA1018; order UBA1018; family UBA1018; genus CAIYTD01. The sequence goes on along the minus strand of JANNCA010000165.1, from coordinate 1,394 downwards.
TCAAAATCCACTCTTTCAAATGGGTTTTGACTCATTAAATTTGAGAATTCAATTTTTCCATGATTCCAAAAAAATTCTTCTTGCACTGGAATTTTTCCAGAAATTCTTTTCATTTGAATCGAAGCTGGAAACCCTCGAGACGAAACTTTCATCCAATCTAAATTGAGAATTGACAAAATCCCATCAAAACTTATTTTATTTTGATGATAAACAGCGAGGGTCCAAGGCACTTCAACACGTCCCCGAACTGAGTCATCCCCCCATTGCACAAATGTTCCAGCAGTATCAGCAACTAAAGTCCCTTGGGCCTGGTAATTTTGAGAATTTAAATTTCCGGTCAATTCAGCCACCACCTTCACCCGAGTACCTCCAGAGGTCTGGGTGTTTCGTGAAATCTGAGTCTCTAGACTGAGTTCCTGTATAGAAAACTGCTGGAGTCCATGACTATTGGCTTTGATGTGCAATGGACTATTGAGAATTTTACCTAATTTCGGCATCTCTATCGAGGAAATTTGGGTCTTGAGATCCACTTCAGCTTGACCCTTTTTCAACTTCATTTCATGATGAATCACGAGTGGTTCTTTCAAAACAAAATAACGAGACTCTTCCTGGATGAGAGTCGTCATACCAGCGGCCTCGATTTCAACTTCCTTTTCCCAGTTGTCCTTGATTGCAAATGGGTTGTGGCAGAGTTTCCTAATCTTTAGTTTGAACTCAGTGTGACTCGACCCTTTTCCATATTGATTCAGCAAAGGATGAGGAACTAAGACCCTGAGGGCTTTGCACCAGCCTCCACTTTTAGAGTTGCCCTTTGATCCCATAGATTCACCTCCTGTTGCGTCTTTTTTTTCTTCTGAATACCGGCGGTTTGGATGACGCTCAACTTCTGCGCTCCAAAGTCACAATCCAGCGTTTGAAACTCGGGCGTCCACATTCCTTTCTGAAATATAAATTGCGCCACGGGTCGATTCAACCCCGAAGTCAAATGTGCGAAAACTCAATCAGCACGAATAGACAGAGTTGAATCTCTCGATTTCCTTTCCATGTCGAATCTTGCTCGACTCAGAGAGGCCCCCATAAGGACAATTTTGAATGAAGGAGTAGGCGAAAGAGAAAGAGAAAAAGAAAACTGAAGATCAAAAAGGCCCATCTGAATATCTACGGCCTGAACACCCAGACGATTGGAGCTCGAATCCTGATGAAATTTTAATTCTTCAAAATGGACCGAAGAAAACGGCTCAATTCGGACTTCCTTGAATTCAAGCTGCGCGTGCATTTCACTCGCTATATACCCTTGCAATTTGCCCATCAGATAACGCGAACCGACAGGACCTCGTAAAAACACGAATGCTCCCCCTATTCCCACCCCTCCTAGCACTGACACAATCAATATG
>JANNCA010000402.1:0-2701 GCA_031386075.1 Oligoflexia bacterium | reverse complement strand
CGAGCCTTCCTGTTTTCAAGCGACGAGAGTACCCCTTCAAAAAAGCTCACTTCTGGCACTAACGGTAGATAACTTTTACCCATGACAAGGCGCAATTCATGCACTGTTTAAAACTATTATGAAAAATAAATTAACTTCGGTTCTTTGTACCGCATTTCCTTTTACTTCGGGATATTTATCAGCTGATGACCCTAAAACAGAGCCGAAAGCAGACCCAAAGGCCGGCGGCATAGAGCAAAAAAAGAGGCTAAACGGAAGTAGAAAGAAGCTGAAGCCAAAGCTAGAAACCCTGAGACATAGCGTTCAAGAAAATGTTCTCGTATGCGGGATCACAATCTTTAGCTCCGAAAAGTATTTTCTTGAACGCCTTGTCTCAAAAGGTAATCTTGAGATCTAAAGCTGATTGCGTTATTCTCTATAGAGCCATAATCCCGGACCCTCCGTTGCTCTCCTGAGGGTCTTAGGAGAGCAGAATTTCTGCAGCTGCCTTTCCGATTTGATTGTCCCTGGGATCGAGCTGAGTGAGGTTAGGCAAGTGCTCCACTATGAGTGGTGCAACAAGATCTGTGAATGAACTAGAATTTGAATCTTTAGTAGTATTAGAAAAAATGAGTTCTTTAAGAGTTGCAGGAAGATAACTTAACATCTTAGAACTGAATCTTGAATTAGAAAGATCCAGTTTTTTTTATCTTACTAAGTTGAGCCAATTTATTCATTTACTTTAATTAAATAAAAACTTAGACATCTTGGGATGATAGAAACTAATTGCACTTAAAAAGTAAATATAAAATTTTAAATATAACTAAACTGGTTTTCTGACGTGTCGGACTGGCAAATTCCTCATCAACACTCCAAAACGACTACTCAGGCTAGAAGGTGCTTCTTCCTAGACCCTGAATAAAGGAGTTTGAATTTTTGGCTAACTGAGCTCCAAACTGGCTCGATTGTTGTGCTGCCTGTTTATGCTCCGACCCTCCCATTTCTGCTGCTTTGCCAACAACTCAGGAATCACCAAGATACCCCCAACTGATACCTTTGTTCTGGAATTTGGTTATCTCGAACTTGACCTTGCCACGGCCGTGCCTGCTCTTCTTGAGATCGTTGTAGTTCTCTAAGCCGCCCACGGATTGCTAGTTGTGTTTACCTTTTGGGACAGGACATTCAATAAAATTGCTTTTCTGTGCTAATGATTTGGATCCCGCGCACGAAACCACTTTATTGAATGCTAAGTAGCTACTTCTGACAATTACCTGATCGTTAGATACTGAGCATAAATGTTGCTCTTATAGTAAAAGAAATGGCTATTTAACTGGAGGAAATATGAAAATAAAAAAAATCAATGCTGCTATTTTAGGGGTTATCACTATTTCAGAAGTTATTTTTGGATTGTCAGCTATTGCAGCTGATTCTATAGAAACATTTGAAAAAAATATTGCAAAAGATAAAGACAATATTTCAAAAAAAATAGTGGAAATAAAAACTCAACAAGCAAAGACACAGAGAGACATTGTACAATTTGGACAAACTTCAAATGAGGTAAAAGGAGATCAGGATCGGATTAAGGAACTCCGCAAGGATTTGGTCGAACCAAAGGTCGATCTTTATAAAAATTCAATTCAAAAGAAAATTGAGGCAGGCGATGCTCTTGAAGATGTAGCGAGTTGTGAATAAATATTATTCTTTTATACATAGATCGTAATGGATCCATTCGTCTACTGAAACCTAGCCCCAATTTTCACTTTCTGTCATTTTCTATGCGGCTGTTTTTCCTAAAATAAATCCCGGCTTCAAGAGCACTTTCGTGTAACCATTCATACGCTCATCAAATTTTTGATAAGCTTGTGGTGCGTCCTCAAGAGAGAGCCGATGGCTCACTATAAAACTTGGCTTGGCCCGTCCAGATAGGATAAGATCGCGCAGAAAACGATTGTATTTCTTAACTGGACACTGGCCAGTACCCAAAGAAATTCCTTTTTCAAATAATTCTCCCCATGGCAAATCCAAAATCCCTTCTTTTGCCTTCTTGTTTACACCATGTGGATCTGCCGCAGTATAAACACCGACAATTCCTAGATTACCTGTAGGATTAATGACTTTAACTAAACTCTGTAATACTTGAGTTGGATTTTCTTTTTTTGGGGTACCGAAATCACGCGCTTGATAACCAACAGCATCAATTCCGCACATAACTCCCAGCATTTTCTCTTCGCCGGGCCGAAGCGAGGATCGAATCAAAGGATTGCTTTTGCGACGCTCAAGAATCTGTTCGGCAGGATCTCCTTGGTTGAAGTCAATTGAAATGGCGCCAATTTGCTCTGCCTTCTGAAGTCGTTCTTTAATGTTGTCGACTACATAGACTTCGCTTGCTCCTTTTAGAAGAGAACTCAAGGCCGCATTGAGCCCAACAGGCCCTGCCCCAAAAACAGCTACAGTAGAACCTGGATCGACTTTAGCAAGTTCAGTTGCGTGGTATGCTGTTGGAAATACATCTGATAGTAAGAGAAAATCATCTTCAAACTCGTCACCAGGTATTCCAGGAAGTTTTAAACAATTAAAATCTGCGAATGGAACCCGCAATAGCTCGGCTTGCCCGCCCCGATAGGGGCCCATGCCTGCGTAACCATAGGCTCCGCTCGGTGCTTCTGCATTGACCGTAAGGCATGCACTCGTAAATCCGCGATCACAGTTAAAACAAAACCCG
>JANNCA010000117.1:0-13670 GCA_031386075.1 Oligoflexia bacterium | reverse complement strand
CGCAAGAGGTGCTGTCGTGGGGGTGGGCGGTTCGGTCTTTACGATATATAGCGGGAAGTAGCACAACTCAAATCATTGAAAAAGCAAAGGGGCGACCTTCTTAAGAAATCGGAAAATCATGCCTATTTCTTACTTTAATTTTTTAGTTTAACTTTGAGTTTATGGAGATCAGGCGATCGGAAGAGGATCAGCATCAGCAGGCGCTCAGGGAGCGGAAGGTGCAGCAAGAAACTCAGCTTCGCGAAATCGATTCTGAGCAGCAAAAAGAGATGGAATCGCATAAAAAACTTTACTCTCAACAACTGAGTGATTCTGAAAAGGACTATAAGGTAGAGCTTTCGAATTTGGATAAATTTCACGCAAAATCACTCGAGGATGTGAGGAAAGCCCATACAGAGCAATTGAAAGTTGAAAAAGACTCGGAAGAGAAAGAATTCGACAAGCTTCGTGAAAGAGAAAAACTTCGGATGGATGAGTATCGTAAAAATCAGGATGAAAAGCTAAATAGCCTTCATGAAAAGTACCAGGTTGCTGCAGAAGAAATGCAAAAGAATTCGAAAAATTAATAAGTAGATCGCTTATGAAGAATGTCTTTTGTCTGCGTGCCCCAGCCTTAGAATGATCAAAGGCCATTTTTCTTAAATCTCAGTCCAAAAAGGGACTTTGCCTTCATTTAGCCTTTTGTTTTTTTTTGCCTCTTCTAAAGACGGGGTCAAAAAATGCGATGGACGCAAGAGCCAGCCCATAGGTGAGGCAAATGGGAAGTACGGGGCCGGATGGAATTCTTGCTGCATAGATGGGTTTGAAGGATTGTAGAAAGAGGTTCCATAGAAAAATCCAACTGAAAATTCCCCAGACGAGGCCCATAGGAAGGAGAACTTTGAATGAGTTAGTTCCAGTAAAGTGGGCAAAAATGACACCCCAAAAAATGCAAATCGCACCTATTACAGAAGCTCCGGCCAAAATACTCTCTCTATTTTCGCCTATTTCGGTTGCAGGCGACCCTAGAATGAGGGTTCCCATGAGCTTAATCGGGAATTCAAGTTCAAGCCCTCCCATCTGGGCCAAAAGCATGGCAACTCCCATGGCCACTGCGCCTGCAAAAAGTCCACCCAATGCACCAGCAATCCATCGAGCTGGGTCTCGGCGCAACCAAATTTCTACTAGATTGTATTCCATAAAAACCTCGTTTTCACATGGCGAGAGAAAAGGGGATGCTTTAACTCGCTGTATTTTTTCTTTGTTCTTGCCTGACCAATCGGTCTTGGATGGGTCCAAATCCAATGATAGCGAAACCTGTACTGAGAATCAAAGGAAGGATGAGCCCTAAGAAATTTTCAGATGAGTGGAGAGTGGGCGAAAGGCTCAATAAAATTGAGAAATAAAAGAAAGTTAAAAAGCTCCAAGTTTTAATGGATCGATTCAATAAGTACTTACGAATCCAAGTCACTCGCTCTGCTCTTAGGGTAGCTAGTAATGAAATGAAAGCGGCGATATTCGAGGCAAGGACAGTGAAGGCGATATCTGTCCATGTTTGGTCATAATAACGCATTCCAATGCCTAAACTGAGGCACAGTCCAATCAAGCCATTTAAGAGTGCAGAGGTCATGTTTTTCTTTTCGCACATCCTCCCTCACCCTGTCCACCAGACACATGCCTGAAGTAGGATTTGTTTTCCAACTCAACTCAAGATCGGATAGAGTCATCTAGGACACACAAGGGAACAGGGGTCTGAGCGAAATAAATGAATACCGTAGTTGATTTTCATGTGCATGTATTTCCCGATCGCCTTCAGCAATGGGTTGGGAATGTACCTTTGGGCCCGTTTTCAAAAATACTGTCTATGGAGAAGATTCAAGATCTTCGGCGCAGGGCACGTACATGGATGAAGCCTATTATGGGGTCTATCCATGAATTACAGACTCATTTGCGGTATTTGCCAGAAATTGCTCGCAAGAATTTAGACGAGCTCAGTGCACTTGTACCTCTGCCAGGGTTTTTATTAGAGTCTACTTTGATTGATTTGAATGATGCGATGAAAGAAGCGGGAATTCAGTATGCAGTGCTCATTGCTCACCCGCCTTTTGTATCGAATGAATTTATTTTGGATATATGCTCTGAGAATCGACATCTCATTCCAGCAGTAAATATTCCAAAGGGAACGAGTAAGCCGGGGCAATTGCTGAAAAAGTACGCAGCAAGAGGGGCCAAAATTTTGAAGATTCACGCTGCGGCAGATGGTGAAGGGGTGGATTCTCCCAGGTACCGCTCTCTTTTACGCAGCGCATCAGACTTGGGGCTTCCTGTTATTATTCATACAGGCTGTATCCATACCCATGTTTATTTTCGGGATCCGAGCCAAGGCTTGGCCGAGCGGTTCACGCCTTGGTACGAAAACTATCCCCAAACTCAATTTATACTGGCCCATATGAACTTTCATCAACCCAATATAGCGATCGACCTTTGCGAAGAATTTAAAAACTTATGGGTGGATACTTCATGGCAACCTGCTGAGGTCATTGGAGAAGCTGTCCGCCGTCTGGGTGCTGAACGCGTTCTTTTTGGCACCGACTGGCCTTTGGTTGGCAATAATATGACGGTTGGAAGACAGAGGATGCAGGACTGCAAGGACATTGGGTTATTGAACGAAGAGCAAACACGGCTTATCCTAGGAGAGAATGCGATTAAACTTCTGGGGCTAACTGTGGATGCCGCTTGAACTGACTAAAATTTCTGCTTTTCAACTGGATACTTTGCCTCATGATAAGGTGGTATTTTTTTTCCCCGTGGGTCCTCTTGAAGACCATGGTCCTCATCTTCCTTTGGGTCTTGATTTGGAGGAGGCTGATCGAATGTGTCATTTGGCAGCTCAGCATCTTGAACAAGAAATGCCCGGTTGGGTCGGTGTTATTATGCCAAGGGCTCCCTTGGGTATTCAGGCTAATACAACACGGCTTGCCCTGACTGTTAGGCCTCACGTGCTAAGGGATTGGTTAGTGGATTCTTGTCGTTCTTTGATGCGGAATGGGTTTTTACATTTTGTCTGTTTTTCTGGGCACCTTGGGCCCAAGCAACTGACGGCAATTGAAGATGCGGGTAAAATCATTCGGAACTCAGGGAGATGGCAGCAGCTGGGGTGTCTTTTTAGGGGGCTGAGTGGCTTGGGGCGGGCCTCCCTTCTGTCAGCTAGTTCGGTATTAGTTAAAAGCAAAGAGGTGTTGAACTCTCCCTTTTGGCCAGATCCCATTGAACATGGGGGAAAGCGTGACACTTCGGTCGCACTCGTGATTGCCGAGAATTTAGTGAACGATCGTTACTTGACGCTCCCTCAGGTGAATCGTCAGACCTCGAGGTGGGTGCGGAACTGGGAGCGACGAAGAGGGCTTCGGGCGGGCTACTGGGGGGATCCGGGAAAGGCAAGACAAGAGATGGGGGAAAAAGAACTGCTCGACATTTTGGATGAGGTGTTTCCAAAAATGAGAGCAGTTTGGGAAGGGGCCAATCCAAATTTAATTTTTCGATCTTGGTATTCCATTCTTCCTCCGAATAAAAGTTTCTTTAGAGCGTGGCTTTTAGTTGTACTGACTATTCTAGTCGCCGCGGGCTGGGCGTTTTTGATGGCTGCAAACCTAGATGTAAAATCCTGACAAATAAATACCGCCTCATTAAAGTATTTGATACATTTTAATTAGATTTTTTTAAATTAAAAAGTATGACTAATTTAATCATACTGGTGAACAAAATGAGCAAATCAAGAATAAGGTTAATTTATTGTGGGTTATTCTTTTTTATTATGACATTTTCCAGATTTACTATAGAAGCGGCAACCGTTGGGCTAGGTCATAACTTTGAAAGATGGTTTACCGGGACTGTTGAATTGCGCCGCGACTTTGATGTGGTTAGGGATATAGCATTCAAGGAAATGCTTTTCGTGCGCGGGGTTCTAAATCTTTAGCTCCGAAAATCATTTCCTTTAAGGACTCTAATTAAAATAAACATAAAGTATGAAATTTATAAAAAATTTAATCTCAAAATTAATTAGATTTGGTATTTACGCTGATCTTCCCCCTGAAGTTTCTTGGTGTTCAATTTTAATTTAGCGATTTAGGTTTATTCCACTACTTTAGGCCAGAAAACGGGGACTCATTTCTGGTTTATAACCGCAGCAATTATGGCATTTGGTATTTTTAGACTAGATGAGAAGCGATTTCTACTGCCGTCGGTTATATTGCCAGGAATTCTATTCAATGAAGACCATCAGGGAGAGTTTCGGTATGACTCTGATTCCCCTCATACCCGGTTTATTGTGCTTCTTCCATTGAGACGGACTTAGTGCAATTTTTTGGGTGTTTCGTCGTCATCGTCTGGACCCTTGCCTTCTAGGCCTCTTTTAAATGCACCCATGCCCTTACCCATAGCATGACCGAGTTCGGGAAGCCGTTTGTGTCCAAAAAGGAGGACGACTACGGTGAGAATGATTAAATGGCCTAGACTTAAACCAAACATATCCTTTGGGTACCCTAATTGTGAGATGGCGTCAAATTGGAATCTGCGTTAGTCTGTGCCAGACCAAATAAAGACTGAGATGGATTCGAATAGAAGGGTGCTATGAAAGCGACCGAGTTTCTTTGTACAGTGAAATCCTTTAAAATGATGACGCCAACCGTGTTTGAAATTGGTTTTACTACGGACCAGCCGCTTGAGTTCGTGTCTGGGCAGTTTGCTAGTGTAGTGATTCCAGGAGCGGGCCCCAAGGGAAGAGACCTTCGAAGAGCCTATTCGATCGCTTCTTCGCCCGAGATGAGACCCATTGAGTTGTGTGTTAAATTAGTTGAAGAGGGGCCTGGGACAAACTATTTGTACGGGCTGCGGCAAGGCGATTCTTTTAGGATTGTAGCTCCCTATGGGGATTTTTTATATCAGCCGAAGGTGGGGCGGAATGCGCTTTTTATTGCGACCGGCACAGGAATTGCGCCCTTTCGTTCTATGATTCTATCCCAGCAATTTAAGGATTGTCCCCCGCTTCAAAGTCACTGTTTACTAGGAGTTCGTGGCGAAGATGAAATGCTTTATGAGCGAGCATTTGAAAATGTTCCAAACGTTCAATTTGTTCCTGCAATCTCCCAGTCAACGGAGTCATGGAGGGGATTTCGTGGGCGAGTGACTCAATATCTACTCAGTCTGAGTTCTGATTTCCCTTGGCTAGAGACGGAGTATTACCTTTGTGGGCACGGGGGAATGATTCAGGAAGTGAAGGCTTTTTTGAGTGACAAAAAGGTAGGTAAGGATTCAATTCATCAGGAAATTTATTATAAGTAGGGTTTTTATTGCAAACTATTCATGAGCCATTTCATGGTTTCTAAAGAAGCGGATGTTTGGGTTTTTTCTTGTAAATAAGCTACGCTAATTTTGTTCTTCAACGGGGTTCCGCAGCCTTCAAATTGACGAAGCCTCAAGCCATCTTTTTCAAATTTAGACACAAGATGCCCCGGTAACACGCCAGCAGCGAGGCCATTTTGGATCATATGTGCCACGCCCTGGACATTCATCACTGTTGCACGAACGTTGAGGCTGAGTTTGCTAGTTCCTAAATGATGGGCAAACCACATTCTTAGGACGGGTTCGCCCACCTGGTAGTCGACATAGCTCAGAGATTCAAAAAACTTACGATTTTCTTCGGTAACTCCACTCACCTTTTCGAAGAGTTCGTCGGCGGCACAGAGTAAAAGAACTTCATTGTATACGGCTTGGGTCGTAATTCTTTTGTCGAGTCCAAAGCCGTCGACAAAGGCAAAGTCTAGGTCGCCCCGCAGTAAGTCTTCGTTTACTTGTCCTGCAAGGCCATATCGGAATGAAAATCGAATTCCAGGGTGCATTTTACAAAATCTAGAGAGATGGGGGAGGACAATGTTATTGCCAAATTCCATTGGCATTCCAATGTTGACAACGCCCGAGAGCTGCAATTCAATGCCCTTGAGTGAAGAGAGGGTGGTTTCAAGTTCGTTTAAAGATTCTGTGCACTTGCTATAAAGAGTAGCTGCTAAATGGGTTGGAATGAGTCTTCCCTTCACCCGATCGAAGAGTCGAATTTCTAAAACATCCTCAAAAGAACGAATGTGCTGGCTGACGCCCGATTGAGTCAGGTGAAGTTCTTGTGCTGCATGCGTCATGCTACCAGTCCTAAAAACAGAGGCAAAGATTCTTAAGTGGTTCAAATTTATGTTATCGATAATCATGGAAATTCCCCCTGGATTCTTTAATCCTCATTTAGCCCTTGCGCTTACCGGGTTATTTTCCGGTTTCGTCGATTCTATAGCAGGTGGGGGTGGTCTCATCAACCTTCCCGTACTCACGATGATTTTTGGTCCTGGTCCGGACTCGATTGGAACGAACAAAGTTGCTGCTTTAGTCGGGGCTTGCGTTGCGCTTTTAGTTTATGCTCGCGGTGGGCATATCCATGTTAAAAAGAGTCTGGCATTTACATTTTGGATTGCATTCGGGTCTTTAGCTGGGAGTTTGGTCTCCCCTCATCTCCCTTCATCATTTTTTCGATGGATTTTGGTGCTCACCGGTCCGGTTATTCTGTGGGCAGTTTGGCGTAAAGATCTTTGGGCTCAGAGTGAGGTCGCCTTCATCCCAGGTAAAATTGACCGAAAAAGGTGCCGTCGGCACCCTCAAGTTGCCATCCTGGTGTCTGGTTTAATTTGTGGGTTTTATGATGGAGTTTGGGGGCCCGGAGGTGGGACCTTTATGTTTTTGTCACTCTTATTTTTTGCTCAATTGCCATTGCTCCCTGCTTTGGCTGCCTCTAAGCTTGCGAATACGGGATCGGCTGCGATCGCTCTAGGCAGTTATGCCTATCAGGGACATGTCCATTGGCACGAAGGGCTCTCTGTTGCTAGCGGGATTTCTGTGGGTGCTTGGATGGGAGCTCGGCAAGTCAGCCGAAATTCTCAGGCATGGGTGCGTCCTGTTTTAGTGTGTGTCGTTGTCCTTTTGATTCTAAAATCGGTCAAAACTTGAGTTGAATTTCCCCTGTTTCTAGGTTTTTAGCCTTTTGTCTGCGGATTTCGTCTAGATCTCGAGTAACGTGGGACAGATTTGTTTCCGCGGAGTGAAGGCAAGTGAGCGCGACTTGTTTTTCCCTTTTCTCTTTTCTGAGTAATTCTTCAAGGTATTCACGACGGCTTTTTTCTTTTTCAATGCTTTCGCTCAGTTCCTCGATTTTTCTAGTGAGGTCTAAGGATCGATGGAGAGTTTCTTTAGCTTTTTGGTTAAGTGATGAAATTTGTCCCCAAGCTCTCTTATAGCGGTTGAGTTCGTTTCTGATTGTGTTGAGTTCTTGAGTGAGGTGTTCAGTATGTTCAATGCGATTTTTTTCGGTCATTTGGAATGATTTTAGGGTGGACTTTAGGGAGCCTTCGTTTCGTTCGGTATGTTCTATGGTTGATTTCAAAAGTGCCATTTCGATTTCTGATTTTTTTTTCTCATTGCGTAAAGTCTCGTTTTGATTGAAAAGGTCATTGAGCTCTTCTTGATGTGCCTTTTCAATGTGTTGTTGGGATGCGAGTTGGGAACCGAGCTGAGACTTTAATTTATTTTCCCTTTGGGAAGACTCTTTCAGTTCCTCGCGATACCATCTGACCTGACCTCTTTCTTGGCCCAATGCGACTTCTATTTGCCGAGCGATAGTAAAAAAGGATTCTAGCTCAGCGGACACTTGTGGCAGAGAAGGAAGGAAATCCTTTGAGAACTCCTGGGGAGCTGTTTGAGAGGAGAGAGCTTGGCTACCCTTTTCATTAGAATAAGCACTCATGTATTTTATTGTCAATGAATCTAGGAGTATCTGTAAATCGGTTAAATTTACCTAATCATTGTAGAAAACTTAGTTTGATTGCTCCCTGCTCAGTTCCATTCATTTCGCAGATTGCAACCAGCACCGACTCAAGCCGAATGGATGGGTTGAGGGAGAGGAATTCGGCGTCTAAAATAAGCTGCAGTTCATTTTTAAAAAATACACTAAGGGTTTCACAGGTCGGTGTAAGTCTTACAGAATCGTCGACCCGTAAGTTGGTGTTGAGAAAAGTTGAACCCAGGCATTCTAGCAAACTTTGAACTCGAACTCTCAGGTGTGCCAGGTCAACCAGCCGTCCGTTCAGGGGATTTCCGGCAATTGAAAATTCCAGTCTCCAGATGTGAGGGTGGGGAATCTCAAAGTTTACCCAATCTAGGGCATGGGATGCTTCAAATGTAAATTTTAAAATAAGCTCTGTTTTCATTTAATAAAAGGTATTCCTTCAGGCTTCGAATAGCCATTCAGCTAAGGCACCTTGGCCGGAAGTCTCCTCGATTTTAATCTGAATTCCCGTGATCAAGGGACCTAATAGTCCTGGGTCTAAACGGTCTAAAAATTTTTGGCAAAAAAGATCTGCTAACCATTCAACGGATATATTTTCGAGATCGAGAAGAGCGACTTCATCCTTGGGGAGGACGTACCGTTTTTTACATAGAAGAAACTCGAATTCTTCCTCTGTATCGGAAAGAACCTCAAGAAACGGGCATTTTTTTGCAATTAACACCCGGTCGTCCCATTCATTACAAATGCTGGCTAATATTTTCTTGAAATAGTAAAATGAAACCATTTTTTTTAGACTAATATCACGTAGAGTAATATAAATTTCTGTTATGTAGTTGTGCCCGTGAAGAGGCTCTTTTGTCCCATCACGAAACACTGTCATATGGGCGGAAGAAAATTTTAGTCCTTCTTTACGTATATAGAGTTGGAATTTTTTTGGGTTCATTTAGACTACTCTATATCAAGAAGATCATTCAATATCTAGTCACTAGGTAAATGTTTTGAATTCCGTATCAAGAAACCCGCAGCAAGACCCAAAGTGAGAGCGCTGAGGGCTAGACCTATTGGGTTTTCTCGTCCAAATTCTTCGACCCGGTGAACGACGGAGTTGAGGTCGAATTCCTTCATAAATTGATCAATTTCTTCTTTGACTTTGGACGCTGTTTCAGCGACTTTTTCAAATTCATCTTGAAATTCAGGCTGAAATTTATCTTGAAATGGTTCTGTTTTTTCGTTCATTTTTTAACTCTCCTCGTTGGGATCCCTAAAGCAACGCCTATGCCAAGTTTGAAGGGGCTGTAGTGGCATAGGGGTTGTATAGCTTTCGAATTATGGAAATGGCCCAAAATAATCTAAAAACATTTAAGTCATCTCAAATAAACAGAATTCCACTCATCAGCGACCCTATTGTCCTAGGAACTGGCGCTCTTTTAGTGGGTTTTGTGATTGGATCTGGGAAGTGGAAGTGGCTGACTCAAGGGGCAGTTCAAGTTTCCCGACGGCTGGGGAGTTTAGCATTGGTCTGTATTTATCAGTCATTTCGGAGGCGAAATTTGTAGGATTAGGAAGGCATTCCCGACCCAGAACTGACACCCATGGCATGGTTGCTCTTCCTGTCAGTGAACTCATATTTCCGGAGGGTTTCGATAGTCGCCTTAAATCCACTTTTGACTATTTCAGTCATTTTTTTAGGAGAGAGGCTGAAGTGTTCTCCAAAGAACATGTGCTTGTCGGCTGGGTCTGGATGGATGTAAATCGTATCTACATCCATCCGATGATTCAGTTGAACTTCAAGAATTTGACAGATTCGATGCTTATGATCATCGGAAATTCCTTGGGTTTTACAGTACTGGGAAACTGCGTCAATTGCATTTCTATGTGCTTGTTTATTATAAATTGCATTGTTAATTTTTTGTTCAATCAATAGATAGATGGATTGTATAACAATTGCTGGTAGGCCATGGTCCATGAGGGAAATGGCTGCATGGGGGACATGGTAAGGCTGATGGGTATAACTTGCAATTACCAGGTCCGCACCGCTATCAATCGCAACGTGAGTCGATAGAGTTTCACGAATTTCGCCGTCAATAAAATAGGTTGTTTGGTTTTCTGAATTTTTAATACCGTGAGGAGAGAAAATGACGGGAAGTGCCACACTTGCAGCGCAAGCATCTGAAACGTTCACCGTGTTGTCGTATTGACATGCAAGATCATGAGGTGGGGGTTGGTAATTGTATTTCCCAAAAACAACTTTGCGTGAGTGATTTAATTGGGTGGCTACAATAAACAGGTCTGCCAAATAATCTTGAAACTTATTTGAAGGTAGGACGTCTTCTCTCATGTATTGTTCAATTCCAGAGGTAGAAAATAAACCGCTGATTTTAAGCCACTTAAAGTCGACTAAAGCTTTCCAGTTCCCATCTACCAAGTCCGAAAAAGTTTGTTTGAATTTACTGAATTGGCTTAGATGACTTAATTGGTCGGCTAATGTGCCCGATTTAATAATTCTAAACATTTTTTGGTAAGTGAGCTTAGGGAGGATCTTAGGGGTACAGTGAATTCGTTCGGCTTCGGAGGGTGTCCGGCCTAGAAAAGAGTTGAAAATGTTATCTAATGAATATCCAGCGGCTAAATACGAAGATATGATGGATCCAGCGCTTGAACCTACATAAGTCGAGATTTCCATCGGCTCGGGAGGTCTAGCGACTCCTGCAGGGGGTACAGGGCCTCCATAAAACTTAAATCCCTGCTCTTGCAATGCAAGCGCAACCCCTAAGTGAAACGCGCCAGCTTTGGTTGCCCCTCCGCTACAGACAAGTGCTATCTTTCGCTTAGGCCCAATTCGAGTTTTTACCACCTCATAAGAGTACTTGAATTTATGCCTCATGGAAATACAATTGAATGGGGCACTTATGGCAATTGAAAAATCTGATCCAAATATGAAAACTAGGTTCGATATTCCAGGTAATTGGATTACACTTATGGATTACGCGGCAAAAAATGGTGTGAGTCTATCTACTCTCAGGAGGCATATCAAAGCTCAAAAATTAACCTTTAAGGTCGAAGAAGGTCGTTATCTTTTGTGGGACAGTACAGGCGGAAGTCTATGGTCTGATGCTGACGTACAAATGATGCAAACTAGGCTGGCCCGAGTTACTCAAGATCTCAAACAGGCCCAAGAAGAAATCGCTGAGTTGAAAACCCTTATTGCACTTTATGAAGAAACTATTCCCCCATACCGTCTCAATAATTAGGTGGGTAATCCAATGGTTCATGTGGGGGGGGCTAATCCTTTCGACCCACAGAATTTGGGCGTCGGCAGACCTTGATCGGCAGTACGCATTAGAAACGGTTGGACTTTTAAAGTCGTGGGATAATGTGGACGGTCTTTTTACTGAGTACATAGCCGCCGCTTATAAAGATTATTTTTCAAAGCCTACGCGTTTTGCGGTGAACGATCTTTCCTTAGCTGAGTCCCTTTTTTTACATTCTAAACTTTCTTATCAAAAAATAATTAAGGACTCGGATATTCTGGGGCAGCTCGCAAGAATGACTCATACAGAGACCTTGATTCGAACGGAAGTCACCCAAGAAGGGACTCAATATTTTTTTACACTCGACTGGCTGCATGGTCCTCAAATGGAGATTATTTCGACGATTCGATTTAGTCTGGAAGAGCCTGCTGAGGGCGCACCACTCGGTACAGATTTGATTTCGCTTCCTATTCAAGCCAACTTGGAAAAGCTTTTTGCTCAGGTGCCATTTATGGCTCAGGTCACGGGTAGGGATAATCGCTCGGTCACTGTTTCGTTTGGAAGTCAGCAAAAGGTCAGAGAAGGCGATGTTTTGGTGGTTGCGACTTTAGACGAGGTCAAGAAGCATCCTCTTTTGAAGTCTATAGTTGGCTGGAAACTCACTCCTGTTGGAAAACTGATCGTTGAACAAATCAGTGACGGGATGGCGTTTTGTAAAATCCTTGAAGAAGAGCCTGGGCGAGAAATAGCTCGGTATCAAAAGGTCATTCAAATTCAAGGAGGCTCTTCTCTGGGTACTCAAGGGGTGGAACAGTCTACCCATGAACCCCAATCTCTGGTTTCGAGCACCCCCCCTCAATTAGGATGGATTTCAGTTTCTCTCCCTACAGGATCCTATACGAGACAAGTGAATTCACCTGCAAGCTTGGCGACTCTCTCAGGGGGGGGCTTTATTTTAGGTGGGAAAGCCGAGGGTCAAATTTGGCTGACTCAGTCTTGGTTTGCGGATTTAGGATTTGGATATAGTTTTTGGAATTTTACCCAACAAAATTCATCTGGCATTCAGACGGCAATCTCCCAAACTGGAGGAGTGGCTGGGTCTGCACTCATGCTGAAGGCTGATCTCGGGTATTCTTATTTGATTGACGGTGATTTCCTGGGTCCCAAGGGGTGGGTCAAGCTAGGGTATCAATCGAACTCATACAGTTTGCCTACCTCAACTGCAGAATTGACGGGGCCCCTATCATTGAGTTCACTCTATATTGGAATTGGAGGAGACCTTCCGATACGGGGGAAGTGGGGGGTTCAGGCAAACTTTAATTATCGGATACTCACCGGGGTAAGTCAGAGTTGGCTGAACGAAACTACATTAAGTGCTTCTGATATCGGTTTGTTTTTGGGTGTTTATTACCGGTTGAACGAGCGCGTTAGTTTTGGATGTGGTTTTGAAGTCAATGCCGCAGATGCAGGGTTTTCAGCTGGGAGTAATATTTCCCAAAAAACGATGACTTTTCTGCCGCAGCTCTTGTATTACTTTTAACAAATGCTATCTCGCAATCAGGCAACCCAAAGAATTCATGAACTTACTTCTTTCATTCATCATCATGATTTTCGATACTACGTTTTGGATGACCCGGAGATTTCTGATTCTGCCTATGATTTATGCATGAGGGAGCTGATTGACCTCGAGACTTGTTTTCCTGAGTTAAGGGCCTTGGATTCTCCTACGATGAGAGTGGCCGGGAAGCCGCAAGAAGGGTTTAAAAAGTATAAACATCGTGTTCCAATGCTTTCCCTCGCGAATGTCTTGTCAAAACAGGAATTTCTGGATTTTGACGAACGCACTCATAAATTACTAGAAAAGGCCCTCGAAGAACCTCTGGAATACCTTGTCGAGCTCAAATTTGATGGGCTTTCTCTGAGTTTGACTTATGAGGACGGTCAGCTTGTTTGCGCGACAACTCGAGGGGATGGAGAAACAGGCGAAGATGTGACTCAGAATGTCCGAACGATTCGAACCGTTCCACTCCGCTTGCGGACAGATCTTCCTCCGAAATGGGTTGAAATTCGAGGTGAAGCCCTTTTGCCCGTAGCCGATTTTGAAAGACTCAACGAGCACCAGTTGAAGAACGGGCAGAAGTTATTTGCTAATCCAAGGAATGCCGCAGCAGGTTCAATCAGGCAGCTGGACTCATCGATTACGGCCTCTAGGTCTTTGACTTTATTTTGTTATGGAATGGGGTATTTTCAAAACTCTGATGTTAAAGATTTATATCAATACGAAAAACTTTTAGCCGAATGGGGGTTTCGAATTGGGGAGTGGCGTGAAGTCGTTCAGGGAATAGAACCGGTATTCAAGTTCTACGAAAAAATCGAGAATCTACGGGAAGAATTGCCATTTGAGATTGATGGAATTGTGGTTAAACTCAATCGGCTGAGTGATTTGGATCGCGCTGGATTTATTGCTAAAAGCCCCCGAGGGATGGTTGCTTTTAAGTACCCACCGCGCCAAGAGAAGACAACTATTGAGGATATTATTGTTCAAGTAGGGAGAACGGGAG
>JANNCA010000077.1:0-2168 GCA_031386075.1 Oligoflexia bacterium | reverse complement strand
CGGATGGTCCGCATAGACCTGCGAACCATTACGCTCGATGTCCCGCCCCAGGATGTGATTAGCCGAGATAACGTGACGATTAAGGTGAATGCTGTGGTCTACTTCCGAGTCGTAGATCCAAACCGTGCCGTTGTTGAAGTTGAAAATTATTTGATGGCCACCTCGAAGTTGGCGCAGACCACTTTGCGTTCGGTCCTTGGCCAGGTCGAGCTGGATGAACTCCTGGCTTCTCGTGATACGGTCAACCATCGTCTTCAAGCTATTTTGGCTTCTCAAACTGAACTTTGGGGGATTAAAATCTCCAACGTAGAAGTGAAACAAATCGATTTGCCGGTAGAAATGCAAAGGGCGATGGCCAAACAAGCAGAGGCCGAAAGGGAGCGAAGGGCAAAGATCATTGCGGCTGAAGGGGAGATGCAGGCTTCGCAGAAATTGGCTGAAGCCGCCCAAGTGATGGAAAAAAATCCGATGTCGCTTCAACTTCGTTACTTACAAACCATCCGCGAAATGTCGGCTGAGCACACCTCTACCATGATTATCCCGCTTCCGATCGAATTTTTGAAGTCCTTCATGAAGGGCTAGGCAAAGTTTGGGGTCGGGTCGGAATTTGAAGTCCGAGTTCTATGGCAACGGCTTGTAGGTCTGCCCAGGATTCTTTTTTAGCTGCTGGGTTTTTCAAAAGGTAAGCCGGGTGATAGGTTGGCATCACCCTGATTTCTGGGCGCAAGGGGTACGGATGAATCACTCCCCGGAGTTCAGTAATCTTTGCCTCTGTTTGCAAAAGAGTCTGGGCCGCAAATTCACCGAGTGCGATTACTATTTTGGGGCGAATGATTTGGAGTTGGCGATCCAGAAAGGGAAAACAAGTATTTCTTTCTTCAAACTCAGGAATTCGGTTTCCTGGAGGCTTGCATTTGACGATCGTCGTCATGTAGACATCTTGCCGCTTCAACCCAATGGCTTGAATCATCCGGTCGAGGAGTTGTCCAGCAGCATCGGTAAACGGCCGCCCTTGTTGATCTTCTTCCTCTCCTGGAGCATTTCCTATAAAGACTAAAGAGGCCTGAGGATTCCCTTCTCCTGAGACGACCGTTTGACGGCTTTGACAGAGTTGGCAGCGGGTGCAGTTTGCAAGGTCTTTCGAGATCCCTTCGAGGGTCGGGTGTCGTCCCATGACAATAGCGCGAGGAGAGAGAAATCCTTCCCATTCGTTTCTTAGGTGTTCAGTCATTGATAGAGTCTCCTAGCAAATTTTTCCCATTTAGCACAGTCCCCACCGCTCCGAAGAGTCATATGAAAGAGGTTGATACCATGGATGATCAAAGCGACCTATCAAATGAGCTATTGTCTGAAGATGCAGTCGAGGAGATGGAGGCCTTTTCTCAGTTTTTTGGTACACCTGGAGAGGTTATGGCCCGTTACAGTCATTGTGCTCTTTGTGGTGCCAATCTTCATTTTACTCATATGACAGATTTTAGTAAGAACCTGACACAAGAAACCGCTCGGTGTCCTGAATGCGGAGTGAGAGTTCGAAAGCTCATGCATCGCCTTCAGTAGTGAGAATTTCAATTACTTTTTTAAATAATTAATTATAATATTTTTAGGTGTCAATTAAGTGGGTTCTACTTTTTTTTGGATTCATTTTTTCTACTAATTTAGAAGCTTTAATTAATTCATTTCCCAATCCAGTTGAAATTCGAGTAAGAATATCTGAAGGCGCTCCTCGGGTGGTCGTTCGTGGCTTTGACCTTAGAATTTACGAGACCCAAAGGTGGGGGCTTCACCTCGTGCAGGCAGTCGATAAGACGAGTGAGTGGGAGTTCCGCTGTGATGGCAGTGCGGAGGCTGGCAAGGTACGAATGATGCAGTTGAGAGGTCCTGATGGGAGTCGAGTTCATGAACTCAAATCACCCGTTTCGATCCAGACTCCAGTGGGGTTTTTGCATTTTGGAGAACACCCATACCGGAATGAGCTAAAGATTTTTTCTTCGGGAATTCTATGTGATGTTGTGAATGATTTGGAGCTAGAAAAATATTTAGACGGCCTGGTCAATGCCGAATTTTCATCTCAGTGGAATGAAGAGGCGATCGCTGCCCAGGTGATTGTCGCTAGGACTTATGCTTACTACCAGATTCTAGAAAATAAAAAGAACCGGACTTCTTATTTT
>JANNCA010000057.1:0-3942 GCA_031386075.1 Oligoflexia bacterium | reverse complement strand
TACCAACTAATAGTAATCTTAATACTAATAATAAGCTTAATAAATGTATTAACAAATCTATAGAGATAAATATTGAAATTATAAATAATTTTATACAATTGATAGAAGCAAAAATCAATCCATTTAATACAAATTTATCCGAAGAAAAAATTAAAGCTGATGTATCATTTGTATTTAAATAATCCAGTGAATGTAAAATTTATATTATTTAATTGATATTTTTTAAGCTGCGCCAAAAGTAAGTCCCGGCGGGCATGGATACGCTCATAAAAGGATTGGGCGCTACTATCGATTGCCAAATCGAGTTAAAGGTTGAGCTAGGGGAAATTTCAAGATTCAAAGGCAGATTTTTCTTTTCACTCCCTTGATCTAAGTTCCAGGCAAACTCAATCGATTTCAACTGAGTTTGATCTTCTCGAATCAAAAAATTTTCATCAGACAGCGGTTTTAATAGTCTCAGTTGAGATTGGATCACTTGCTTTGATCCATCTTCGGCAATTTGGAGGGTTTGATTCACTTTGAGAGACTGAGTTTTTTTCCCTTCAGTAAGACTGACGGATCCGTTTTTCAGGCTGACTTGAAGGAGGCTGTCTTTCATGTCTATGACGCCTTCGGACGCACCATTAGCAATCGATATGACCTGATTCTTGGACATCAGAAGCGGTGCATTCGTCGAATTAGACTTTGATTTAAACTTGACTCTTCCTGTGCCCATACTGATAGAAACCTGATTAAATCTTTTCTGGATGGTCACCAGGGATGTTTCTCCAATTTCGATTTCGGTGCCGCCTTCAAAAACCAAAACAATGCTTGAATCTTGGTCTGTGACCACAGAATCGTTGACGGAGATGGGGCGATTGTTATGGGCAGGGTACCATCTGAAACGCTCTAAAGGCCTTCGCCTGACATGGCCCTTAATTCTCTGTGTCATGGCCACAGCGGGGCTGTTATTTGTGCCTCCTAAATCCTCGCCTAAGTCCTTCCAGAGTAAATAAGATACGATAATAAACAAAAGGCAAGGTATTCCTAATATTAGGATTTTAGGTGATGAAGATCGAGTTGAATTGGCTGAGGTATTTTCAATTTTTTTCATTTTTAAAATAAACTCTAATTAATTCGATCCAAACCGCCGAAGCGAATTATGAAATGATTCCATTTTTATAATACAATATGACCAACACTTCTTTAGAATACATTAAAAATTTACCTTCCATTACTGAAAATATTGAGTCTCCAATCAATATCAAAAATTCAACCAGAAAAAGACGGGTTTCAATCGGCAGTAAATTTATTATTTTAATTACTTCACTATTGGCATTGACTTTAATTTCTTTTTTATATAATGCAGCGTATTTATTTAAAAAAGACAATCTCGACAGTATTTATCTTTTTACAGATATTTTGACGTCTTCTAAGGCTGGAGAAATTCGAGCCTGGCTAGAGGGAACTACGGCTAGGGCTAAATTTTTGGGTACCACATGGGATGGATTAGAGGATGGGCGTCTCGGGGGTAAACTCAAGGATAAAGACCTGCTCTTGATGAATCGATTTCTATTCGAGAAAAAAAATGGCACTTTCACTTACATTCGTAACTTGAAACCATGGGTCAATGAGGATGGATTTAAGCGGAAGCATTGGGATTTATCCGAGGTTGAACTGACTCTAGAGCAAACTGTACGTCATACTTTAGAAAAAAATTTGATGCTCGATCAAACACCTCATTGGATATCCATACAGACTGTTATTTCATCGGAGGGTACGCCCCGGCTGTTTTTGATCTTTCCTGAAGAAGACACTCGCCAGGAAGGTCAGGAGCACCAAGAAGTCCAAGGAATTGTCGGTATCCTCTTAGATTCGTCAAGTTTGTCACAGATTTTTGCTGGAGCTGGACCCTACCTACTGGTGTTACTCGACTACCGGGGGCAAGTGCTGGTGAATACAGAAGGAAGGCAAGATTGGGGGGCTGATCAAATAGCTTCTCTTCCTTTTATCCATCGGGTGATGACTTCCAAGCTGGATCGAGAATTTCAGGAGTTTACTTTTCAAAATCAAGTATTCCTAGGAGCTTTTCAGCGTCTAGGCATTGGAGACTTGAGTTTGGTTAGCTGGGTGCCAAAAGAGATTGCTTTGGAGACTGGACAAATTCTGGTTCGCCGAACTGTATTGATTGGATTACTCTTATTTTTAGCAGCATTTATTTTAAGTTATCTCTTTGTAGAGCAGCTCGTCTATCCTATTTTACAGCTCTGTGATGCAGCTAAAAAAATGGCTGAAGGGAATTTTGGGTCCCGAGTAGCGGTGAAGAGTGCGGACGAAATTTTTGACCTTGCTTCAAGCTTCAATTCGATGAGTGCCGAAATTGAGAGGAGAATTAAAAATCTCTATCGAATTAATGACGCTTCTGGAAAGATTCGAGCCACTGAAAATATCCAAAAACTTATCGATTTTTCAGTAGATTTTCTATCCTCGCTACTGGATTGCCCTTCAGGATTAGGCCTGTACTTTGGGATCCGAAAGAATTCAGCTTCATTAAAACAAAGTGCAGTCTATTCAAAAAAAGACTGGCTTAATGAACTCCAGATCAAGTCATTCTTTGAGGCATTAAGTAACGCGAGGGAGATTGTTCAGGTTGACGTATTGGAAAATTCCTACCTAGTCTGTCCGATCCTCTATCAGAACTCGATCAAAGGTATGATTGTGATCGGTGGAAAGGCTATTTCACGGGGATTTGAGGATGAAGAAATATTGATGGCTCGGACGGTCATGGCCATGGTTTCTGCCGATAGCGAAAATATTCAGTATCAGAATGAACTCCAGGAATTAAATGCCGACTTGGAAAATCGAGTCCAACTGAGAACGCAAGAACTTGCGAATCAAAAGAAGGAACTTGAGGACGTGATGAATAATATTCAGCAGGCAATACTCACCTTAGATCAGAATGGAGTGATCAATAGTGAGTATTCTAAATATTCGGTCGAACTTTTTGGCCGGGATGATATTTCAAATATCAACGTTGTCGATCTTATTTTTAATTTGTACGATAAAAAACAACAAGGAGATAGTCTTCTAGCCTGGTTGCTGAGTGTGTTTTCCAGTCCTGAATCTTTTGAAATGATTCAAGAGTTTGCGATACGTGAACACGAGTATGTCAGATTGGGTATGGATGGGACGAATGAGAGTCGACAGCTTCGTTTTGAATGGAAGCCTATTTATCAAGAAGCTGAAATTATCAAAATGATGCTCGTTTGCTTTGACCTAACCGAACAAAAACGACTAGAAAAAGAAATTAAAAAGCAAGAAGAGAGCCATAAAGAAGAATTAGAAATCATTGCGCAGCTAGTTAACCATCCTGTAGCTGTGGTGGAGCAATTTATTTCTGACTTCAATCGCAACTTGGAGGAAGGTACCCAAATTTTTCATCTTCCAGAGAGTTCAACAAGCTCAGATGCTGGAAAGAGCTTGGCCCGAGTGCTTCATACGTTGAAAGGATCCGTCAAGCAGTTTGGCATTCAGTCAGTTCAATTGAAGGTTCATGAATTGGAAGAAAAAACATCGAATTTTTATAAAAATACACCTTCAATTGAGTCCTTTGACGGACTCAAACTAGAGTTTCAGTCGATCAAAGAGTCTTTAGGACGAATGACAGGGGTCTATCAAAAGATGATGCAATCTAGACATTCTCCGACTGCAGGTTCCGGCGGAGTGTTGACTGGAAAGGCCATGATCCCTATCCCGGTTCAGAGACTAGAAAAAATTCTCAATCAAGTGTTTCAAGGAGAAGGACTCATAAATCGTGCGACTGCCAGAAAGTCAATCGAATGGTTACTTCTGACCCCAGTGAGTGATCTTTTTAATCGTCTTGAAACTATGGCACGGACACTGGCAGAGGAGCTTCAGTATCAGGTTGAAGTCGTTCAGGAGGGCGGTGCGACTCCAATTGAC
>JANNCA010000034.1:0-7597 GCA_031386075.1 Oligoflexia bacterium | reverse complement strand
AAACTAATGACTGTATCTGGAGTTGATTCAATGAACTTAATTAAATCGCAATTTAAAATAAAGTCTTTGCCATTCAGACGAGTTAATCTAATCATAGTATATTCATAGTGTAACCCTGATAAACTAAGAGTCAAATGTCTCAAAAATTTATAAAACCAGAAACACCCCATATTCACACTAGCGGAGTTACAAGCTCTAAAACAGTCGCATCTCGACAGCTTCGAGTTCTTGCTTTAGTGTTTGATTTTTTTCTTGTTTCTTTTTTTTGTTTTTATTGTTTATTTATATTTAAAATAATTTTTTTTCCAACTGTGTATTTTTTATTTATATTTTTATTAGTTTGTTCAATCTATTATTTTATTCAAAAAAAAATATTTGGCCTGACACTTGGAGAAAGGGTGTGGCGACTCAAGACAAGAGGCTCGAATAAGAAATTTCTTTATCAAAAAGATCACCCGACTTTCATAGAACAAACAGGCAGCTCCTTAGGGACTGCCATCATCTGCCTCGTGACTTTTATCGAGATCCATACGACTGTATTTAACCAACCCCTCTGGAAAAAAATTTCAATTTGGAATCTGGAAGCAGCCATTCAACCTCCATCCTGGGTCCTCTTACCTTTTTTTTACCACATGGGATCGTGGCCTAGTTCCTTTCTAGATCAACCCATTTTCTACACACTCACTTACCAAAATGGACCTCCCAAGAAATTTGTCGGACAAATCGAGGCCCATCTAAAAGATCCAGATATTCTCCTGATTATTGAGGGTCCAAAAACTCCCCTCGGTGTTGGAAGCCAGAAGGAGATCAAAAATTGTTTCATCAACCCAAATAACTCCTACAACTGCCTGAGTCAACGCTATCAAACTCTTTCCCGCCATATTGAAGAAATTGAAACTTTGAGTCAATCTTACTCCGATCACTCGGCTCACTCCGTTCAATGGGACCTGCAATGGTTTCAGGTGAGCAACCCCTCCCTTTCTCCAGAGGATCAGGCGCAAGGAGTCCATCTTCGGGCATCTGAACAAGGTACCACCTCAGGGCACTTTTGGATGCAAGATAGATTCATTCTAATTAATTCAATTGGAATTCATCAAACTCTCATTCTCAATCAACTAAATTCATCCGAACCAGAAACATCTGGAATTCTGGACTCCAGGAACGGTCAAATCGCTTACGAAATGCTTTTGAAAACAATCAAAACTCTCAGAAGTTTTAGTGACCTAGACGCCGGCCGAGCCTGGATTAATAGAGCACTTGAAATGATTGATCTTGAGGCTATCAAATCAAATCCGGATACCGGAAACCTCACTTCAGAACTCGCCAGGGTTCAAAGCCTTCTCATCTCAAAAATCTCTGTAGATCCTGGCCGAATCGATTCTTATTTTCATTTAGCTGGAACTTCTCTTCTGCTCGGATCCGATCCAAAAATCAATACTCAAGCAGAGCCTCCAAACAATCCAAGACGAAAGGCTGCATTACAAAACATTCAAA
This sequence comes from Oligoflexia bacterium, assembly GCA_031386075.1. GTDB lineage: Bacteria > Bdellovibrionota > UBA1018 > UBA1018 > UBA1018 > CAIYTD01. The sequence continues at coordinate 6,103 of JANNCA010000034.1, read as the reverse complement.
CCTCCTATCGTTTTGCTCAGGATATCCTTCCCAACGACCCTAGAATCAATCAGATTGAAAATATGGTTCAAGAACTTAAAAAAAAGTTGAGTTTTTAAATTTATTTAAAGTAATTAATCAGCTGTTTAAGTTATATACAGTGTAAAAAAGATCGCTATTTCTAAAAGAACCACATTAAGTAGCTGATGCAGTTAAAGATATCGTTACTTAAAAAAATCAAGATGTCGTTTTTTTAAACAAATTTTTATTGAATTTAATTTAATTCAATAAAAAACTCATTAGAAACAAGAGCCTCCTCACAATACAAAGCCCGCACACCTTTTGCATCACCTGTTCACAAAAGAGGAACGTAAGCTTGACCCCATTTTATTCGAGTTGCACTCCATGGGGAGGGCACCTCAAATCATTATTAAGAACTCTACCTATCTTAATGGTTAGCGCCTGCACCGCTAAGTCGAATTCTACCCTCTCGACTTCTGCCTCCCCGAGCCCGAGCCCTTCGGCCACGTTGACCTCGAGTGGAGGATCCCGAGCTGTTAAAATCATCTTCCAACAGGCCGCAGGAGGAAGCTTCGATGTTGCCCCTACAGGAGGCACCCCTTCGAATCCTGGAAGCGGGCTGCAAGCCACACGCATTTTTAATACAGATGGAACCTTGCTCGCTAGTGGTGGGAGTTCATCCACTTCTTGGCCCCGTTGGTTCAGCGGCTTTGAATTGGGAGTGAGCGGAACCAGTAATTCTGCTTCTCAAAATAGTGGCTGCGCCAATTTTGCAAACTCAACAGAAGGTAATTCTTCAAATTGTATCTTAGGCACGACTTCGACGTGCCCAGCATCAGGAAGCCCTGTTGCAACCAAGTGTGGCGTGCCCCAAGGACAGTTTCGAGTCAGCGAAGTTGATTGTGCTCTTAATTCTCCTGTCACAGCCACTGGAAACGGAGGCCCCAATGACGGGGTCTATTTTCGAGCGACTTTCAATCGAAGTACCACCTATCTAGCCAGTAATGAAAATATTTTAGTTACTTTAGAATATTCTGCTTCTACACTAAACCCTGCCCCCCCAAATCCAACTAACTGCTTTTTAAATGGGAAATTCACTCCTGAACTTTGTTCAGATTTTGCATGGAGAACCTACATCAAACACACTACAGCTGAGGTAGTACAACCCTATCTCCTTTTAGTTCCCCCTACCTTCGCTTCGGTTCTCGGCCCTACCCAAGCCGTTACCCAGACGGGTGGAACGATGATTTCTACAAAACAATTTATTATCCCCCTGGCCGGGGACCCAAAAATCACCGTTTTTCAAGTCTCTCGGACAGGATCGAACTTTACTGGAGACCCCACTGTCTGTGGCACCCCTGCGTACAATTTAAAATACTACTGCACGGCTAATGGAGCTGTATCTGGAAGCACTCCTTTGTGTGCTGGAGTCGTTTTTTATTCAATGTCATTGATTCGGATATGAGGGAGGCACAGTGAAACTAACTCAAGGCACTCCTTTTGGAATTGCGATCCTGAGTGCTTTAGCACTATACGGCTGCGCTGCAAATCTCAATTTCGGACCGAACAAAGTGTCCACGCAAAATCCTTCATTGCAACAGAGCGCCCTAGAAGCCAGTCTCACGGGTACACGGGTTACATTCAAATACAGTGACTTCTACTCTTTGACCTCTCCTAGTCCCAATTTTGGATGTGCAGGTGATGCTAAAACTTTCTATGATCCCATTGCATGGACTGAAGCCTCTGGCCCTGTTCCTCTTCCTCCGGATGTGAACGACAATACCACTACCATCCGCCCCGCTTTTATCAAAAATATATCTGTTGACTTGAGCGATGCAAACTCTGCCTTAACTAGCAATCGCGCGATCGCCTGCTCCCAAGGAAATGGTGCTACTGCACCCCCACCCTCGAGCTGTGCTACTTTTGATTACGGAGCAATTGGCGGTATTCCATCCCTCCTTGGGGGAACACTCCTCCTCATGGGAGGATTACAAACTACGAATTTTGACGGAATCCACTCTTACGGAGGAACCTCAACATCCTTTAATTTAAGTCATGGACTCACTTTAGGTTGCGGTCCAACGACATCGGCCAGTATAACCCCGGGATCCGCGGGCTATAATAGTTGTACAAACTCCATGTATGCTCTTGGGATCAACACGGTCCCTGCAAGTGCAGGGGGCACTTCATTAGCCCCAGGATTGACCGGGCCAGCCACTGTTGCCATCTCGGATTGGGCGAACCTATCCGCAGTTCCGGGTTATGTCGGGCCCCAAGCTAAGACTGGAGCCTCAGCTACCTACAATCCATCGCTTCAAAAAGTTTTACTTTTTGGTGGGGCGTCCCCTCTCACCGGACTCAACTCAACTGGAGCTGGATCATCCAGTTACGACACCTGGATCTTTGACCTTAAGACCCAAAAATGGTCGTATTCTTATTCTAATACTGTGATTTCTACTTCCATTCAGATTTCGAGGGATCTGAATCCTTTTCCCGGCGCTGGAGGAACTCCCGTAGCTCGAACTCTCAACCAACCCTACCAAGGCGACGGCGGACGATCACTTTTTGGTTTTGCTGCTATACCGGGGATGGCCATTTCTCAATTCGGAATGACGGGCTTGTTGACCGGTTCAAATGCGGCACCTGTGGATACCACTGATCGCATTGCCATCGTCGGAGGTTATTGCGCTGGTTCGTCCCAGGGCTGCCAGGACGTTCATATTTTCAATCCCACCTATGCCCCCGAATACATGGACGCCCAAGCGCCTAAAACTCCGATTATTTCTGCTTCTGTTACTAATAGAGATAGCTTTCCTTCCCAGTGGTTAAATAACTATTACATGAGAAATTTATCTAATTCTGAAGCAAATACTATTTATGATCCCACTTATAAAGCAGGGTCGCCGATCACAGGACTGCCCGCGCCCAGTCCCGTTTCGACCCCCTCCGTGAATGACACTGTCGTATCTTTTGGTATGGTCGCACTCAATAATAACCTAACTACTTCTCCTGGATTAGGACCCAACGGCAATTTGCCGGGAGCAGGATACCTAGCCGTTGCGGGCGGGTTTCATGGAAATCGATCGCCTTCCGGATACTATAATACTCCCTCAGGGGGAACTTGCACTTCACTCATCCAATGCGGAAATTTAGAGATTTTTACAAAATGGTTTTCAAATTTAGCAAGGTACCTTCCTCCCACGGTGACCTCAGCCACAATTCCTCCAATCAGCCCGCCCCCACCACCGCCATCAGCGCCCTGGGACCCGACTGTTGAGCAATCCGCGTCGAATTTTACCTCAATAGGAAATATCACCCAGTCCAGCACTTATACAACCCAACAGGGCATTCAAAACACTCCGGGTGAATGGGTGCCGATTCCTGACTCGACCGCTCCCAAACAGACCCCCTGGTATGGAGGAGCAGTCATGCTTAAAGGACTAAATAATGCCAATAACGACGTAGTGTACTTCGGTGGAGCCGATTGCCAAAACTACAATACGGACCCGATTACCTGCCCCTATTGGCCGAACGTGAAACCCAATCCTGGCGTCTACTGGTCCTTCGGAACGGATCCTTCGGTCAACCTCTTCTCAGGCGGCATGTCCGCTCTCTCTTACCCATCCGTTATTACCATGGGAGGACTCAGTGCAACTTCGCCTTTTTTGCCGCCCATCAACGCAGGTATGGCGGCTGCTCGCGGTACAGATCCTAAAGGTAACCCGATTATTGTCGCTTGGGGTGGCATGACTAAACCCACTACTTTAGACAATTCAGGCTATATTTATTATTTATACTTGAATAGTTCTACTGGGAAACCCACTTGGGGAGCTTACCAAATATCAAGTGGAGCCGGCCCTGCTGGAGTCTCTAATGCCTCTCTGGTTTTCAGTCATGTAACCGGACAATTTTATCTATTTGGAGGATACAATCCTACTGGAGGATCCAGCAGCTCAACCTGGCAACTCAGCATAGGATCCACGTCTCCGAGTTCAACTTGCGGCAGTAGCACTTCTGCTTCATGTTCATTTAGTTGGACACTCCTCGACACCCACATCAGTTGCTATCCAAATTGTCCTCCAGCCCGAAGAAGCCACCGTATGGTCGAAGCTAACTATAACTACAATAATGCCCCGAATGAACCTGATTGTAGCTCTGCGTCAGCTCCTTGTTCTTTTGGTTTATTTATGGAAGGTGGAACGACAGATGGAATTTCTATCTTGGGGGACCGATGGCTTTTTGATCCCACTGGCAATGGGGGTACGGGAGTATGGCAAGAAATGGGAGACATGCCTCCTCGATCTCTCTCCTCAATTGCGAATGTAGACTACACGATTCCCGCAACAGGCCTCACCGTGCATCGCGCTATCCTCTTCGGCGGAGAAACGGGACTAGGAAATCCGTATCAAGCCATGGGTCCTGGAAAAACAGGACTTTCTTCTAATACTGGATATTTCGTGCCACCGACTTTGGGAGATACTTGGATGTTTGATTATTCTAATAGTAGTTGGAACAGAGTTTCCCTCTACGGACTTAGGTTCGGAACCAGTTCAATCCCCATTTTCTCGACCTTATCGGAGGTCGACGCTCGATCCGCTACCCTGGTGACAGACTCCTCAAGCCTCCTTTTGACACCTCCTCCAACCTCCGGAGCAATTATGGTCACACGAACACAGTCTCGCCCGAATCATTCAGCAGCAGATCAAGCCACGACTCTGATTATTCCAGAAGTTTATTTTTTTGGCGGAAGATCGAAAAACGGAAAATTCGTCCCCATCAGTACCATTTATAAATTCTGTGCAGGCAGCACAGGAGAAAAACCCTACCCGGCCAGCCTCAAAGGAACTGCGATATCCCTCCCAGACGATGCCACTTGTGACTCTTTTGATGCTCTACTTAACCCCCAATCACCTAGTCCAACCCAAGGTTATGTGGGTCGTTGGCTCATGAAAACTCCTACAGAAACTTACGCTCCTACCTACCCCGTAAATTCTGTTGGAACCTTTATGGGCGCTGGCACTTATGACACACTTCATGATCGAATTGTTTTTTATGGAGGTTTATCCCCCAATATTGCACCCGTTTCTGGCGTGGCAGTTACGGATACTGCTTCACTGAATTCCACAGGGGGAGCCCTCGATAATTTTGGAACTGTTTATGAATACACTCCACCTTCCTCTATTTCAGATGCTGTTTCACATCCTGAGCACTTAAATGGATCCTGGGCGCGAATTCCAGGCTGCTTAGAAGGTGTCGCAGGACCTGGCTTTCCAACAGGGCGCTATGGGCACACACTCGCTTACGACACCCTCAATCAGACCCTCGATTTAGTCGGAGGATATAATACCTACGGGAATCTACTCACTCAAACTCCAGTGGGAGCTTCTAACGCAATTCCGGAAATCTGGACAGGGTACCGAATTGACCAGAACTTATCCTCCGGTATCGCTTCTCGTAACATCCCCGCCATATCGGACGCTCCTTGCTATTATTGGTCGAAAATCAATGTCTTTGGCAATCTACCCAGCTCAGGCCCTGCCTCAGGCCTTGCCCATTCAACGTCGGTCTTTGTTCCAGCTTCGGGCTATAACACCGGCTACTACACAACTGACGACCGCGCTTGCGTCGGTGCAGGTCCGATCGCAAGCCCGGACGCCTCCATCAGCAAGCTATTAGCTGGGGGAGCCTATATTGATATTGATAGAACGCAGCTAGGAGCTAATGAAAATCTAATCTTGAATCTGACGTTTTTGCCGCTGGGAGCATCCAACATTGGGTCAGACCAAAACTACCTCAATTCTGATCAAGCCGCCGTTTTCAGAATCAATTTAGTCAAAACGAGTCAATCTGGAGATACGATTCGCCTTGAGTCCCAACCCAGATACCTCACTTATGCATCGACTCAGCAATTCCCCACCCTAGTTCAAAACCTATCTTTAGTTTCCCCTCCCACGGGGCAAATTCGACAGGAACAGGTCTACATTCCACTTTCTGCCGACCCATCGATCGATCGAATTAGAATTGAAAGATATTCTGGAAATGCAATCCTAATTGATGCTTCAATCTATCGGCTGGGTCACAACTAGGGAACAATTAGGGACTG
>JANNCA010000383.1:0-6752 GCA_031386075.1 Oligoflexia bacterium | reverse complement strand
TCCGGCGACACGTTTTTAATGCTGCCGTTACCGGCTCTATAACCATCGATCTTCTTTTTTAAAATCATTAAGTCCATGTTTAGGCTTCTCCTTCGGAGCCTACTTAGATTCTACAGGGACCTAAAAGTACTGAACAGACCGGGAGATAAGCCGTAGTACATTTTTGTAGGTTTTGGTTTTGTAATCAAATCACTTCCTCAGGATCTAATTAATTGGTTATTTGTTTTTTGTATTTTTCCTTTAATTGGAACAATAGTTGGATTAACTGTTCGTGTATTTTTGGGGTTTTCATTTTTAACACCACTTTTTAATTGGATCAGAGAGTCTCGAAAAAAAGTAAAGCTTGAGAACATTTACTTAGGTAAAAGTAGACAAGGATCTCAGTATCTATTGTCTGCGCAAAATTTGAATTACCATGTGGAAATTGTAGCCCCTACTGGAAGTGGAAAGACAAATCTTTTAAAGAATCTGATTGAACAGCGTGTTGCGCAAGGTCATGGGATTGTTTTCCTAGATTTCAAAGCAGAGTTTGAATTGGTCTCGTGGATGGGGCGAGTTTTAAAAAGATCTGGTAGAGAAGAGGATCTAAGAGTGATCAGTCTTTCTCAGCCTGAAATTTCAGTTCCTTATAACCCACTTAAAGGAGGAGATGCCCCAGATATTCATAGCGCGCTTATGAACTCAATGACCTGGAGTGAGCAGTATTACCGTGGAGTAGCCAGTGTGACGCTCATGACGGTCTTAAGAGCGTTATGTCAGTATAGAGATTTTACAAATTATTTCTTCCACTTAGGTACCCTTTTTACGCTCTTAAATGAGCCGAGCACGATGAGAGCTCTGGCTGATAAAATGGCCGAGCACAAGCTGAGTTTAAGTGTATCTTTGACTCAATTGGCTGAACAGCTGGATAAGCCCACCGAGAAGGCTAAACTTGCAGGTTTAATCTCGAATTTGAATCAAATGGTTTATTCGGCTGCGGGCCCTCTCTTAACGGACGATGTGATTTATGGGAGCTTTAATTTTAAAGAAGCGATCTCCCAAAGTAGAGTGACGGTCATGCTCATGAATAGCCTTAAGCTTAAAGAGTCAGCTCAAATGCTTGGGAAAATTATTCTTCAGGATCTCATGAACTTTGTTGGATCCCATTACGCTCAGTTTGAGCCAGGGGAAAAAAGACCCATAACACTTGTGATTGATGAATTTGCAAGCTTTGCAACCCCTCAATTTATCGAATTCATGGACCGAGCCCGTGGAGCGGGTATTGGAATTGTGATTGCTCACCAAGCAAGAGCTGATCTCAAATCAATCAGTCCTGAGTTTCAAGAGCGGGTGGAAGCCAATTCAAATACCACGATCGTTTCTGGGATTAAATCCTCCGTTGATGCTGAGTATTATGCTGGAATGCTTGGGACTTTTAGTACCATAGCGCAGACGATTCAACGACAAGAGGGACTTTTGTTTGATCTTCCGACTGGGATGAAATCCGAGCGGCAAGTCGAAGAGTATATTTTGCATCCTAATCGGCTCAGAGAGCTTAAACAGGGTGAAGTTTTTGTAATTTCAAAAACAGTTGATCCAAATTGGGGGCTTGTACAGATCCCAAAGGCTTGCGAGTTTTTGGAATTTGCTATTTCAACGACTGAGATTCTTGATTCCCTTCGCGGGATGAAGGCTTACTATCAAAGAGGCTTAGATTCCTATCTGGATTTGAGTGCAGTCTCTCCGCAAAGCCTGACTTATTTGGCGGGAAAAACCAAAGAAACTTGGGATTAGTTTGGGCCAAGTAGGGGTTTGAGTGGCAAAAGGGCCACTCTCTTGAGCAAACAAGGCCTTGCTTGTAACCCAGTTTGGAACTGAAATTTTGATCAAATTTCGGTTCCAAATCCATCCGCTTGAGGGAGTGTCTAGACCGAGTTTTTTCAGGTTATTTTCGTAGAAAATGATCCTGGAAAAACCATTTCCCCCGAGCTAGATCTAAGTCCAGATCTTTGACAAACAGGTACATGGTTCCCACGTTAGGAAGAAATTCCTAAAATCTTATGATAGTTTTAAGGAGGTTTTTGAAAAATATGAAAAATCAGTATCAAACCTCGATAGAGTCACTCAAACGTTTCGCTTAATTATTGTGGATTGCAGATTTTAACTATGTCTTTGTGCACTAGATTGACGAACAATATCCTTTATTTTCATCTTTTTTCAGCATGCACTAAACCCCTAAGAAATTTTTTGAATATTTTTTTTCCTTTTATCATTATTTTGTCTATAGTCGCCAAGTTAAAGGGATCAGCAGGGACATTCAGAATTTGCAATTAGGAAGTAGCATGAGTAGTAAAATAATAGCTGTTGTTTGTACCTGTTTAATGATTTCTTCGTTGGCACAAGCAGGCCAAGGCGGAAGTAGCATGCACCACAATAATCACATGCAGGATCAGTGGCAGCGTCAGCGTATGATGGATGGTATGCTACGCCAGCAACAGGAGCAGCAGCGCCGACAGTTTGAAGAGCATTTGCGTCGCGAACAAGAACGTACAGCACGTGAAGCCGCTGAAGCTGCAGAACGTGCTCGTCAAGCAGAACGTGCTCGTCAAGCAGAACGCGATCGGATAGCGACTGAACAAAGAGCCGCCCAGGTAGAAGCTGCGCGTTTGGCTGCTGAAAATGAACGCGCTCGCCAAGCTGCCGATGCTCGCCGCCAAGAACTTGAGCGTCAACGTCAGGACGGTAACTTACAGCCCGGTAACGTGACGATCAACGAAATGTTGGATGTTTTCCGTCATACCGATGATCCTGCGGTCAAGGAACAATGGGCGACCATGATTGTCTTGCTGGAGGCGAACAATCAAGAAGCCATTGCGTTTTTGCGGGACGTTCGTGGTTGGTCAGCTGAAGAAATTGCTGGCTTAAACGTGGGTCAATAAGCGTTTACCGGAAATTAAGAAATGAAAAAGCTAGTAGTTTTAGGTGTTTTATTGGCTGGCATCGGAAACGCTTTTGCCGTTTGTGATACTGAACGCGAAGAACGCGATAAGTTCCGTAATCTCTGTTACGGTTTTACTGGGGCTTCCGTCGGCGTAGCCACTTACGCCGGTATCGCAATTCCTGTAGTGGGTGGTTTATTCGGTATAGTCCCCGGACTAATCGCTAATAATCAGTGTCGCATTTACCAAGAAAAGGAAGCAAATCTAGCGCGTTGTGAACAGGATTACACCCAACGTCAACGTGATGAATTGGCTCGGCAGCGCGGGGCACTAGAAGATGCTCAACGCAGAAATAACCGCATCAATGAAATTAATCCGGACTACAATCGACGCGACGAAGAAGCCCGCAATAATCACAGAGCTGCTGTGCGCCAAACTATGCAACGATACGTACAACAGGGTCGCAATCTTCGTGATCCTTTGGTGCAAGCTGAGTTACGCGAAGAGGTGCAGAGGATGGAGGGTGAACTTAGTGCAACGTTGCAGGATTTAGCGGAAGAACGTCAGCGTGACATTAACGCAGTAAATTAGCTACTGAGAAACCCGAAGAAAATCCACCGATGGGGAGCTGGAGGTCAGTGGATTAGAGTTCACTAACGTAATTAACATTTGAGTCATTATGCAGAAGTATTTATCCATTTTACTATTATTGTTATGTTCAGTTTCCGCAAACGCTGGTTGGCAAAGAATCGATGGACACTACGTTTGGGTGCCGATCGCAGGTGAATCTCGAAATCCTCCCCCAGTACAACAACCACCTGACTTCTCTCACTTGAGACTTCCACGACATCATAAGGGTTGGCAGTATGATCAAAAACACATGCCGACACCTGCACAGCACAGTTCTGGGACGTCTTATAGCATTAACCCGATCTTTCAGAGTGATCTGAGTGCCCAAATGGGCATGCAGGCGTTTAACGATTTATTCAATCGACCGGCAGCACCAAGCTACGATCACATCAGAAAAGCTGCGGATGAAGCTAAAAGCCAAGTCGATGATCTGAGACGACGGAAAGAAGCGGTTGAACAACAAATCGAACAGAGTCGTGCGACTAGCTCAGTAGCTTTGAGTCTACCGTCGCTGGACGATATGTTGAGTGAGTTTATGGCTCAAGAGCCTGAAGCTCCTTCGCAACACATCAATCCAGATACCATTCCAGACGCGCCGGAAGATCAACTACCGTATCGTGTACGCTCAGATGATCCTGAATTGAAGAGTGTTTACAAAGACCTCTACAAGATCGATCCCTATTTCGAGAACCGTAAGCAGGCTCGACAGTTCGGATTACTGGCAGTTGAAGAAGCCGATAGTGCTGCCGTTGATGGGCACGCTGATACTGGATTCTATAAACAGCTAGCCGTTGAATTCCTGGATATCGCCATCGGTAACGATCCGGTTACGGGCTTCGGTCGTTCAGCATATGAATTATTCGTCGGTCGAAATCTGGTCAGTGGCGCTAAGCTGAGTGCCACTGAACGTAGCTTCGCCTTCCTGGGAGTAGCTACTGTGGGTGGTAGTCGTTGGATCGGTAACGCTGGTCGCGGTATGGCTCGCGTCTATGAACGCGCAGCGCATTTGCTGCATGATCGACAAGCCATTCAGACTGCACTCCGCGAAGGGGAACAGCTGGTTGAAAAAGGCGGCAGGATGCTGCAGGGATGGTCAAAGAAGCACAATATTACGAGCTTCGAGACCGCTTTAGAAGCCAATCGTCGTCTAGGCTATACGCAGTCACCTTATCGTGAAGGTAGCCACCTGGTGCACTTTAAAACAACGGGAGATCAAACTTTTATGCGGGTGCATACCAACGGGGTACATTCGCGACCAGAAGGTACCTGGTTGGTGCGTAAAGGTGAAATCGCAGGGTTAACGCCACAACAGATCGCCGATAAGCTAAATTTAGAGCATCTACCGACACACTTCACTGACGTACATATTCCGGTGGGTACCGATATGAGTCGCGGTTTAACAAATTTGAATCAATGGGGTACGGAACTTTCCTATACGCTTGAGGGTCAGGTTCAGTATAGAATCGAAACCCGCTTCGCACAGGATTGGTTCAGAAATACAAGATCCATAGGAGGTATTTTCAGATGAAAATTCTTAGAGCTAGACATACAGGAATTAAAGAAATGCTAGACGCTGGTGATGGGTTCATTGTGTTGGAAAATTTTGAAAACTTTCCAACCGCAAAAGCCAACTTGTATAAAGTTACATACGGATTTGAACCTATTTGGGAGGCCGAATTGCCTAAGGCAGATTCAGCATTCCTTAATAATCTAAAGATTGAAAAGCCAGGCGTGCTCAAAGCTTTCACTTGGGATGATTGTCGTTGTTTTATCAGTATATCAAGTGGAAAGCTGCTAGAACATCATTGGACTAAGTAGTACCCTGGGGGTCATACGGATGTGATTCTTTTTTTTTGGAGTAGTAATGAAGAAATTAGTAGTCTCTTTTATTTTATTGATAGCATCAGCTTGTTTCGCTGCCGATGAAAATCCTAGCGGTTTTTCAATGTTGTTGGGTTTGGATTCTATTGGGTCAGAGCTCGGCTATAACGTTGGTATGGCTACACCCTATTTCAATGAGACAGCCTTACAGCTTACTTTCGGGCAACATATATTTTCAGCACAAAAAAACGGAAACTACATCAACAATACCTATAATACATTTGGTTTGCACAGTATTAGCAGAATATATCGGGTGGAAAAATTTGTAGCCTTCTTCAAATCGGGCGCTCTGATCGCACCACCTAGTGATGTAGCTAATATAACAAATGTAATTCTAAATTTTGGACTTGGAACCGAATATTTTTACTCGAATCGAATTTCAGCATTTGGAGAATTAGGCTGGGCCTTTCCAATTACCGCCAAAGCTAATCTATTTTTTTAATGAACCATTCGCCCAAGGGGCTCAAGTGCAAGTTGGTGTTAAGCTCTATCCTTTTTAATACATTATAGTTATTAATGATAATGATAGTTGTCAAATACCCCGTAAAACCAGCCCGTTTAGGGCTTACTTTTACCCATATGTTGCCATGCATCTAATTTCAGGGCTTCCGCTCACGGATGTATCGGGACAGCGGTGGAATTCTCTCGATCGGATTTGGTACTTCTCACGGTGTCACTCACGAGATGGAAATATCCGTGACACCCAGCTGAGGAAATGCTCATTGCCGACATGGAACGCATTGAAAAAGCCATCGCACCATTGAATACTCATGAATGCAACTCGAACCAGTTTAGCGCCTTGTGCAGCTTAGCCTATAATATAGGGGTGACTGCTTTCGCCAATTCGACCTTACTGGCGAAGCTCAATAGCGGAGATATCCAGGGTGCAGCAGAGGAATTTTTGAAGTGGGATCACATAAATAGTGTCATATCCCCTGGCCTTCTAAATAGTCGCTGCCGCGACTACTTAGTGACGCTAGCTCGAATACGATCGCGATAAGTTAGTTAAAAGTACGTCATACGCCTCTTAGGCTAAAAAATTTTTGCAGATCTCAAGCGTATCTCGACTAACAGTTCGCCTGTCAACTTGCCAATATTTCACGCAAATAGTCATTTGTCGCACTTGCTAGTTGAGCCCAGGTTAAAAAAGATTTCATTAATTAGTTTTATAAATATTCCGATCTAAAACAAACTATTAAAAAATTTAATAAAACTTATACATTTAAAATTACTATAAGTTTTATAATTTTTATTTTATTGATTCTTTTAAATTTTTCTTTATTTGCTAAAGAAATTGATTTTGATTTTGTAATTACATTACAG
>JANNCA010000388.1:0-9402 GCA_031386075.1 Oligoflexia bacterium | reverse complement strand
CTAGATCCACAATTTGCAAAAAATTCGTGGTTGATTTTTTTTATTGATCCAACGGATTATTCAGGACAATTAGCTCAAATATACGCCAAGGAATGGTATCGCAGATACAGTAGTCATCACCTTAATATTTTGGTTGTTCTCCTTCCTGTCTATCAGTTTTGGCAAATGCGAGAAAATATTGTTCAGCTGACCGAGTCCCAGCAGATTTTGTTTCCGATGGTGGTGGATGTCGACCAGACGATTGCAGGAGCTTTCGGTGCGCTCGTTCCACCAAAGGTCATGCTAATTCATCAAAGCAAAACTCAATTTGAATATTATGGGAATAATTGGCTGCTGAATACAGAAATAGATATTCAGCATTTTTTAAGATCAAAGGATCCTGGCCTAGCGCTATTGCCAGTGTTTGTGCCAAAAATTTCTGTGATCCAGGACGCAGGCCGGCTTGAATTCGGTTATAGTCCTGCGGTCGGGGAAGAAATTAACTATGAAAAACCAGGATTTTTGCCGTCCCCTAACGGCAATCGCGAAGGAAGATTTCATGGTCTAAGGCCAAAAAAAATGGAAGAAGGTGACCTTTTTATTGGAGGTGATTGGCATCAGGATGTAGAAAAAATAATGACTTCGGATCCAAATGCTGTGCTTGTATTTATGAGTTCTGGCTCGAATTTTTCAATCGTGGCGCAATCGTTATCAAAGGGTTCAGAAGCACCTCTGATTTTAGTCGAAATAGGCGGAGGACCAGCCCATGATTCTATTGCAGGAGGTCACCTCTTACTAGAAGATACGGGGGTTTCTACAGTGAAGGTGCGACAACCTCAAGTTTATCATGTGCTCAGAAATCTAGAGAACCCATCCCAGGAAATTGTCCTTAAGTTTCCAAATGCGAGTCTAGCTCCTATCGCCGTTTACGGGATTAGATTTGGTTACGAGTCTGTATGATGGAAAGACAGGTCTTCCATTCTTCATGGGCGACTTCATCGCCTTCGAGTATGCCTCGGGGCTGATGGATCCTTTTTGAAATGACAGGCTCTAGCCATTGCATCATGGATTTAAATTCACTCTCTGTTGCCTGCTCTAGGCAGTTCGCTAGGCTGATCGCTAGGTTTCGGCTAAATTGAACAGGTTTAACCCGATTGAGCGCGGACCCTCGAACCCGGTTTCGGTAACTCGCTTGATCCTCTGAGATGAGGTCTCTCCACTGGTTCAGGTCGGTAGCTAAGCCTTCTAGAGCTAGATTTGTTTCGGCCGTCTGAGTTGGCTTTCGGTTAAAAGGGCAAACCTCTTGGCAAATATCGCAACCAGCTACCCAGGGGCCGATTTTCTTTTTATCATCAGAGCTAATCGGAAGTTTTCCTCTTTTCTCGAGAGTCCAGTAGCTAATACAGCGATTGGAGTCCAGGAGTCGAGGTTGTGAGAAGGCTTTCGTCGGGCAAGCGTCCATGCAGCGGGAACAATTTCCGCAGTAGTTGGGCAGCGGAGAAGGGGATCGTCCTGTGGCCTGATTGAGGAGTACTTCACCCAGAAAGAGGTAGCTTCCATATTGGGGATGAATGAGAAGGCTGTTTTTCCCGATCCACCCGAGTCCAGCGAGGGACGCCCAGCTTTTTTCTAAAATTGCACTGGTATCTACGCACACTTTCCATCTCAGGGGACCTTCAATAGGACTCGAGTCAAAATTTTCGCTTACTTTTTTCATGACCCTCTCGAGCTTTTCAGCCATGTCGCAATGGTAGTCTCTTCCTTGGAGATAGCGGGCGTACCTCGGGCCCTCGATGGGGTTTTTTGAGCCAGCCTGATTTTTTGAGTAAGGCAGAGCTACGCAAAAAATACTCCGGGCTTCAGGGAAGAGTAATCGGGGGTCGGCTCTCCGGTCCCTACCCCGAACCAGATAATCCATAGAGCCGGCAAAGCCAGACTGAATCCATTCGTCATATTTTTCTATGTGACTTTGAATTGAAGACTCAGGTTTGGCTGGTACATGGGAATAGGCAAGATCGATGTCCACCGAACCTGCTAAAGGGAAGCCTTCGCTCTTTGCAGTTTCAATGAGAAGGGTGTGCAGTTCCATTGAGTTCTTCCCACGCGGCAATGCCACCTTCGAGGGATCTAAGATTTTGGTAGCCTAGCTGTTTTAAGGCGAGGAGTCCCCGCATGCTTCGAATGCCGTGAGCGCAGTAAATAACGATAGGACCTTCTTTGCTGAGCTCATTCTCTGCGCGTTGAAGGAGTTCTCCAAGAGGGATGAGTTTACAACCAGAGATATGAGAAACTGCATATTCTGAAGGCTCACGAACATCTAAAAGAGTGATATTTTTGATGCATTCTTTTAGCTCAGTAGCCGAAATAATGGATTCAAGATGAGGTTGCGTGGACATTGTCTCTCCATTCTTTGTTGCCGATAGGACTTACGGTTAGGGGTAGAGGTGAGGCATCTTGTGAGAGGTTTCGCGATAGGATTCTTACAGCGCGTCCCACGAGATCATGAGGAAGGGCTTCAGTGATTTCTACTTCAATGAGATCTCCTGGAGATAGGGGGTCGAAGGTGGAAATTTTTTCTAAATCATTGATGAGAACGTGCCCATCAATGTCTTGTGCTTGAGTGGCCATTCTTCCTTGAAGCAGGAGGTCTGTCTCTTGGCTTGGACCTTCGACCAGAACCAGTACGGTTTTTCCGAGGTATTTTCTATGATTGTCCAGAGATTGAGTTTGTAGAATTTGAATGAGGGTCTTAGACCTTCTGCGCTTTGTAGCTGGATGAACCTGATTGTCCATTTCTGCGGCTTTCGTTCCTTCTTCTTTAGAGTAACGAAAGACTCCCACATGATCTAACTGAAGTGTTTGAAGATCGTGACAAAGCTCTTGGAAGTCATCTTCGGTTTCACCGGGAAAACCCACAATGATGGAAGTTCTAAAGACGACACCTGGAATTTTCGCTCTTAGTTTTTCCACGAGTTCGAAGAGCTTGGCTTTTGTGAGTCGTCGATTCATCGACTGGAGCACCCGGTCTTGGGTGTGTTGAATCGGCATGTCGAGGTATTTGACTATTTTGGATTCATTTGCAACGATAGAAACGAGTTCATCTGAAAATTGATCAGGATAGACATAGTGCAGTCGAATCCAGTCGATTCCATCGACCTTGCAGAGTTCTGGAAGAAGGGTTTCCAGGCGTTCTTTGTATTTGCCTTCCATTCCATATTCGGTGAGGTCTTGAGCAACTAGATTGAGTTCACGAACACCTCGTGCAGCCAATTGTTTTGCTTCGACAACCAATGAAGCTACTGTTCTGGAGCGGACGTTGCCACGGAGCTTCGGAATAATGCAAAAGGCACATCGGCGATTGCATCCTTCAGATAATTTTAAATACGCGGTGTATTTAGGGCCTGTATGAATTCTTGGGTCTGTCTCAGTGTGGATAAACGCAGGTTGGTCAATGTAGGAGCGTTTTGGAAGCGGAGAGCCTAATTCTTGTGCTTTACCATGCTCATTGAGCAATTCAGTAATTCGGTGGTATTGGCCGGTTCCAATAAAAAGGTCGACTTCAGGCATTTCTTTTTCAAGTTCTGTAGAATAGCGTTGAGAAAGACAGCCCGAGGCCACTAAGACCTTACATTGGGCGCTCTGCTTGAGTTGTGCCATTTCTAAAATAGTCTCAATGGATTCCTCTTTAGATGCTTGAATAAAAGAGCAAGTATTGACGATAATGACTTCTGCATTTTCGGCCTGATCCGTAATCGTGTATCGATCTTTTTCTAGAAGCCCTAGCATCACTTGAGAATCTACTAAATTTTTGGGGCAACCGAGACTGACGAAATAGACAGGCGATTTTGTACTACTTAAACTACTCATATAAATTAATCCCTAAAGTTGCCGAATTGCATCGATACTTTGACTTTTTCTTGGTTTTCTTTTAACGCGGCGATTGCCGATTGGAGGTCGTCTCTATTTTTACCCGTAATTCGAACCTGCTCGTCTTGAATCTGGGCTTGGACCTTGAGCTTACTCTCTTTGATCAAGGCTATAATTTCTTTTCCTTTTTCCTTCGAAATTCCTGCTTGGAGCAGAACGACTTGTCGCACGCTGCTGCCAAAGGCAGACTCGACAGTCTGGTAGTCGAGTGAGAGTAAGGAGATCCCTCTTTTAATGAGTTTGTTCTGAAGTACGTCATTCAGTGATTCGAGCTTGCCCTCTTCGCTGCACCAAAGGGTGAGGGTCTTTTCTTTTTTGTCGAGCTTGATTTCAGTCTTAATCCCTTTAAAATCAAATCTTTGCACAACTTCTTTATTCGCCTGATTAATGGCGTTATCTAGCTCTTGCCAGTCCATTTCGGAAGAAACATCAAACGAAGGCATACATTGAGTCCTCTTAGGGGACAATGTATACAGAATTAGTCAATTAAGTGCAACCCCAAATCGCGGTGGGTAGAATCATTTTTCGTCACTGTCGACACGGTCGGTGTTTGGGGGTGTATGGAATCTAAAGAAGGCATCTTCCAGCGGAACGCCAAGTTGAATATGGCTCAGTTGAATCTCGGTGTGGTTGCCGCCCCGATGATCTAAAGTGATTTTGTGGATCCACTTCTGGTTTGGATCAACCTCAAGGATTGCCTGGATGACCGTACCTGCACTCCCTGGTTTTGGGATGAGGACGAATTGTGAAGGAGATTTCTGCTGAATTTTCATATCTCGCGCCATCGAAAACGATCCGCTCAGGAGCGAGGTGGTGAGTCTAGATTGGACTTCAGATGCTTTTCTCTCGATGAGCTGACCTCTTTCTCCTTCGTCAAAAGGAGGGGTGTAAAACCAAGAATGTTGCCCATCACTCATAAAGAGGCTGACATCTGGTTTCTGAGTCTCCCAACGAACTTTGGAGGGTCGTTTTACGAAGATTTTCCCGGAGCTTTTCTTTTTTTGGGCGAGGAGGATATCGTCATTATTCTGAGAAAATTCGGCAGAAAGTGTCGCCGATTTTTTGTAGAGAGTTTCTACTTCTTCAAGGAGTTTGGGAAGCTCTTGAGTCGTTTTGGCAAAACTGGCAGACTCTGGGGTAGTTAGAATGAGCGTGGCGACCCACGCTACGAACGGCGCGATCTGGATGATCCTTTTAGTGCATTTCGATGGAGACCATTTTGGATACACCGGGTTCCTCCATTGTTACCCCATAGAGGGTGTCATTCAATTCCATTGTTTTTTTATTATGAGTGATTAAAATAAACTGACTTTTGCTGGACATCTCGCGGAGAAGAGCATTGAACCTTCCGATGTTTGCATCGTCCAGGGGGGCGTCCACTTCGTCCAGGACGCAGAAGGGAGACGGCTTGACCATGAAGATCGCAAAGATAAGAGAAACGGCAGTGAGCGCTTTTTCGCCTCCAGAGAGAAGGCCAATATTGGTAACTTTTTTCCCAGGGGGTTGAGCAAGAATATCTACACCTGCATCCAGAATGTCCTTAGAGCCTTCAGGATAAACTAAGGAAAGCTTGGCTTGCCCTCCTCCAAAAATCACAGGGAAAAGCCTCTCGAATCGGTCTGCAATGGATTCGAACGCTTTTGCAAAGCGGTCTTCTGACGTTTTATTGATATGATCGATGGCATCTTTTAAGTTCTCAAGTGAGCGTTCTAGATCTCCCTTTTCGTTGATGAGGTGATCAAATCGTTTTTTGAGTAGCTCAAACTCTTCGATGGCCATGACGTTCACTTCGCCGAGGCGGCGGATTCTTTCACGAAGGCGCTCTACTTCTTCATTGAGGATAATTTCTTCTTCCGCTGAGATTTCAAGGGTAACAATAGGTGGGGCCATTTCCTCTTGAAAGGCATTCACTTCAGGTAAAGCGAGACACTGGGGGCCGTACTTTTCTTCTAGATTGAGGGTGAGATGAGATAGCTCGCCGGAGAGCTTTTCGATGTCTAGAGCGAGTTGAGTGGATTCGGATGTTTTTTCATCCCCCTGTTTATGGAGGATTTTCACTTTGTCCAAGTTCCGATTCACTTTGGCGTTCGCTTGTTCGATTTTATCTTTTACGTCAGATAGTTTTTCGCGAAGGTGAGCTAAGTTAATCGTGAGTTCTTCGATTTTTTCATGAAGCTCAGACTCACCGCCGGTATGATGAGTTTTTTCTTGGGTCGCTCTTTCAAAAACTTTTTGTATTTCAGTTCTCCGTCGTTCACGGTCTGACGTGACTGATTGAACCGCTTCTTTTTCCCGCTTCAAGCTCCCTGCGCGTTCACGCAACGAGGCTTCCTGGACTCTGACTGACTGAAGTGCGCCGTCTTGAGCACGGAAAAGTTCCTCTTTTTCTGTGAGAACTTTTTCGGCGGAGGAAAGAACTTCTTCAAGTTCCTTTCGAGATTCTGTGAGGCCTTTCAAATTCAGATCAATCGCCTCTCGATCGTTGAGAGCTCGCTCGGCCTCTCGTCCCATATCACCTGAGTCGCGTCGAATGGCGTCAAGTGAGCGCTGAGCTTCTTTTTGGGCCCTTTCGATTTGATGGACATCCCGCTCCAGGGCTGCCAGTTGGATTTCAAGCTGTTGATATTCAGACTGGAGGGACTTCAGTTGGGCGCGGAGTAAATCGATTCCTCCTTTGGATTGAAAAGTAGCTTCGTCTAGGTCAGAATGGCGTCTTTCGGCTTCGATCACCTGATCCTTGAGGTCTTCGATGAGTTTTTTTCTACGTAAAATGCCTGCAGCTCCGGAGGAATTGAAACTCCCGCCGCGTAAGATGCCTTGAGACTCAAGAGCAATTCCATCTAGACTTACGATCGACCATCCAGAGAGATTGGCAATGGTTTGCTTTTGAAAAAAAGAAGCCAAAGGACCCGAGGACTCAACTACACAAACCCTTTGGAATAGTTGATTGAGAGATTGGCTATCCGGGTGGGTTGTCTTTACAAATTGAGAAAGTTCGCCCAGGACTTTAAAGTCATTTGCTTCTAATATCGCTTGAATATCCTTCAAGGACTTTGAACTTTCAGATGAATTCGGTAGCTGTGAGGATTGCTGGGGAATCAGCTGGATTCCTACTCTGCCCAATTTCCCGACCTTGAGTTGCTCAAGTAGGGGAAGGGCCACTTCTGAATCAAACGCGATCAGGTGTTCGATTCTGTTTTCAAGCCAACTCTCTAAAGCTGTCTCGTATCCCGCTCGGACATCGAGCAGATCAGTAAAGGCAACGATCTCCAATGCAGTGTGATTTTTTGGCCGGGCCTTAGCCCAATCCAATGCGGCCTTAGGGCCGTCAGCCAAACCTTCGTGAGATTCGTCGAGTTCCTCTAGGCTGGCCAGTCGAGACTTGAATTCGGTAAAAGTCCTGAGTGACTGATTCTTTTCTTTTTCAAGACGGGTGTAATTTTCCTCTTCGGCTTCCATCGAGTGGCTTTGTTCTTCGCGTTTAGTCCTGAGATTTTCTCTTTGATCTCGAATCGAGTCGACTGCTGCTTTGGATTTCTCCAGCTCAGTGCCGATTTCATTTAACTTTTGGACTTGCGAGTTTTCTTGTTGGGTAAGGCGTTCAGCCTGTCCACGGGCATGCTCGACTTTACTGAGGAGACCGGCAGATTTTGATGTGAGGGATGAGATTTGATTCATTCCCTGCATGAGAGCTTTTTGAGTCGAATCGACTTGAGATCGGGCGTGATCCGTTTCACGTCGAAAGGTAGCCACCGATTCACTGAGTTGCGCTACTTCGAGTTTCATGTTTTGAAAGAGATGATTTGCCTCCTGAATTTGGTCTTCTAAATTTTTCAAGCGAAGTTGGTCGGCTTCGATGGAGACGTTCAGTTGATCTTGCTCTTTCCCTAATAATTGAAGTTGGGAGACTAAATCGCCTTGCCTCCGGCGTGACAGCTCAAGGGAGCTTTTTTTATCGGAAAGTTCGTTGCCCAAATCTTGAATTTTTGACTGGTAGAATTCCGCTTCTTTGGTCTCAGTGATCAACTCAACTTGTTCGATCTCGATTGTGTTTTCTCCGATTTGCAGTTCAGCGCGAAGTGCCAGGAGCTCGTGTTCGAGCCCATCTCTTTGGCTACGGAGTAGATCAAGTTTTTGTTGAAGAATTTTACTTTTACGGCGACCCCAAGCGATCTCTTTTTCGAAAAGTTCGTCTTTATATTTTTTGTATTGTCTGGCTTTTTGGGCTTGTCGATCGAGTGAGGCGAGGCTTTTTTCAATTTCTTGAATAATATCGGTCAACCTGGAAAGGTTGGCCTGGGTGGCCTCCATCTTTCTCAGAGATTCTTTTTTTCTAGCTTTATACTTAGCAATGCCGGCAGCTTCTTCAATTAAGAGGCGTCTTTCTTCAGGCTTCGCATTAACTATCTTGCCAATTTGCCCTTGTTCGATAACGGAATAGCCTTTAGCTCCGACGCCGGTATCCATGAATAGTTCTTGAATATCTTTTAAGCGGGAGAGAGTCCCATTGATAAAATATTCACCTTCTCCAGAGCGATAAAGGCGGCGTGTGACTGAGATTTCCTTGGATCGAATTTGAACAGGAACATCTTGAACGGTAGCTCCTGCTGGGGCGTTGGCAGTATCGGTTACTCCCGTTTCCATGACTAGAGTAGCTTCAGCTAATCCCATCGGAGAGTACTTGGAACTGCCATTGAAGATCAGATCTTCGCTGCTATTTCCTCTCATATGCTTGTAGGATTGTTCGCCCATGACCCAGAAAAAGGCATCGACGATATTTGATTTTCCACATCCGTTTGGACCTACGATTCCGGTGATCGTATGATCAAAATGGATTACAGTTTTATCTTTGAAGGATTTGAACCCTTGAATTTCCAGTCTTTTGACCCGCATGAGTGTTCATACTCTAGTAAGTGCTATAAAATGTCCAGAAGTTCGCCAAAAATAGCCCGGCCAGAGGACGTCCGGCCGGGACTTAAATTTGATTGCTGTCGCGGTTCAACTTGGCCAAAGCCGAATCCGGCAGTCCGTGAGCACCGTAGATACCTTCTGTTTCCAGAACGGCTCAGCTCACGCTATCTTAAGCGTGGGGGGCCCGTCTCTGGGAATTCTTGCACGGAGCGGATAAAGTACGGAACACTTTCAATTTGTTCATGCAGCTGAGGCATTTCAAATGTCCTCCTTATGCTTTAATCATGACGGCATTTTTAGAATTCAGCAATTGTGTCCGCTATGACCCAATACGCGCGTACGCGAGATCGGGTGCTGTTGACTCCTGCAGCTTAAGGTTTTCTTTTTTTAGCTGCCTTAGGAGGTTTCTTCTTGGATAGGGAGACTCGGGGATGCCGAATGGCCGCTTGGGCCGCAGCGAGTCGCGCAATAGGAACCCGATAAGGAGAGCAGCTGACATAGTCCAACCCGATTCGATGGCAAAAGTCGACTGACTGTGGATCTCCTCCGTGCTCGCCGCAGATTCCGACCTTCAAATTGGGGCGC
>JANNCA010000354.1:0-8171 GCA_031386075.1 Oligoflexia bacterium | reverse complement strand
CGTTTTCGACAGAAAATTGGACTCGCCCTGAAGGGGAACGGAAGGTGCTTTGGAAGCTTTTAAAGAAGTACCTCGTTCGAGATGCGGATGAACTAGATCGACAAAATATAAAACTTCACGTGATTGGAGAAATTGAGCGTTTAGATCGGGATGTTCGATCGGTTCTCGATCCCGTGCTGGAGCGCCTCTCTGCTAATACTGGGCTTCAATTGACCTTTGCCCTGTCTTACGGGTCCAGGACTGAGCTGGTGCGAGCCGCAAGACTTTTTGCTGAGGATTGTGTGGCCGGCCGGAGCCATCCTGATATAATGACTGAACAAACGATGGAAAATTATCTTTGGACTTCAAGAGTGGGTGAGTTTTCAGCGGTCGACTTGTTCATTCGGACGAGTGGTGAGCGACGGGTCAGTAATTTTCTTCTTTGGCAGTCTGCTTATGCAGAGTTTGTTTTTGTGGATACCTGCTGGCCAGATTTTGAGCCGCAAGATCTCAGAGATGCAATCTCAGAATATTCTCGACGAGATCGACGGTATGGGGGAGTTCAGCCAGTGCCCGTTTCAGGACTTTCGGTTAAACATCACGGAATTGCTTAAATAAGGATGGTCTAAATACAATGCACCGCAACATGCAAATGACTCCAGAGCTAAAAAAAAGGATTCTGACGGGTGTAATGGGTGCTGCCGCTTTATTGGGGCTCATTGTTTTTGGCGGATGGTTGGGGGTTTTCGTCTTAACGACTGTTTTGTCAATTGGGATGGTTTTCGAGTTTGCTCATATTACCTTTGCAATGTCGGACCGAGTCGAAAAGAAGTACGTATTGCTATCCATGGCTTGGTTTATGAATTTGATTAATTTATTAGCGCCTCAAGCCGAATTTCAATTGCTGGTTGTTTCTTTTTTAAGTTTATTTACCTATTTTCTCATTTCAGCGCAGCGGCATTCCGAGGCTCAAATCTCAACTCATTTTAGGGAGTTAATGTATTCTAGTTTTGCACTTATTTATCTTGTTTTAATGCCTCTTTATTTTTCCAGAATTTATGAGTCCCCTAATGGAACTGAATGGTCAGTATTGTTCTTATTGATCGTGTGGGCCGGGGATTCAGGGGCTTATTTTGCGGGCAAAAAATATGGGCATAGAAAACTGTATCCTTTAATTAGTCCGAAAAAGACTCTGGAAGGATCTGTGGCTGGGTTGATTGCTGGTTTAGGCGTGACATTGGCCGCTAAATTTGTCTTTTTTCGGACTATGCCTTGGCTGGCGGCAATCATTCTGCCTATTTTTGTGGGCTTGATTGCCCAGGTAGGAGACCTTTGTGAAAGTTTTTTCAAACGTGCTTTTGAGAAAAAAGATTCTGGCTGGATTCTTCCCGGTCATGGGGGTTTTTTAGATCGGTTTGACGGGGTGGTGTTCAGTCTGCCTGTCATGTATGCTTGCATTCGGATATTGGGTTAGCGGAGGTCAACATGCTTGCTTTTACTGCCTGGATTACAACCTGGATTGCAACAATGATGCATTCCCTTTTTGCGTTTGTTATTATTCTTGTTCCTCTCGTTGTGTTTCATGAGTTTGGACATTTTGTTTTCGCGAAACTCTTCGGAGTGAGAGCGGATATTTTTTCAGTCGGTTTTGGGCCCCGGCTTTGGAGTCGTCAAATTGGGGAAACCGAGTGGCGATTGTCCCTGATTCCTTTAGGGGGGTATGTCAAGCTACTCGGTGAAGATCGTGAAACGGAAATTCCAGACCAAGAACAAAAGCGGTCTCTCCATCGGCAGGCACCTTGGAAGAGGTTTTTGATATTTTTTGGTGGGCCGCTCTTTAATTTTATTTTGGCTGTTTTTATTTTTATGGTGATTTTGGCGATTGGAGAACCGCAAATTGCGAGTTTTGCGGGCCGAGTGGTCCGAGGGTCTGCGGCCGAAAAAGCTGGCTTTGAAAGCGGTGACCAAATTCTTTCGGTAGAAGGAAAATCAGTCAAAAAATTCGAAGAGGTTGGCAATTTCTTGAATGACAACCCGGGTAAAGTTCTAGATTTCGAAGTCGTTCATCCACAGTCCGCCACCTCGATTCATCTCAAAGCAAAGACATCCATTCAATCGGGTTATAGCGTCTATGGAGAGGCGGTTCAGGTGGGTGAAATCGAGGGGCTCCTGCCGATTCCCCGAGCGACTCAATTGGGAATTTCTAACCTGAATTCGGTTGCTGGGAAAGCAGGCCTTCTCACAGGAGACAAGGTAATCGAAGTGAATCGGCACCCAGTCGAGACTTGGGAGGAAATTGAGTCGATCTACGCAAAAGTAAATCCTCATAGTTCTGTCGAGTTCAAATTCCAGAAGGCCCGGGGAACTCAGGTTCTCACGTTGAGTTGGGTGAAGCCCCTGCACTCGAGGGGGGGCGATTTAGGAGAAGATTTTGGTCTCTATTCTTCTGAACTTTTTGTGGAAAAACCGGTTCAAAAATCACCTGCAGAAATTGCGGGGATTCGTCCTGGTGATCGTCTCATGGGTGTCGGACAAAACGAGGTTCAAAGCTTTTTCGACCTAAAGGATGCCGTTCAAAAGGCAGGGGAAAAAGAAGGAACAGTGCGACTTCGGTGGGAACGGTTGGGTCAGATTTTTACTGTGGCCATTAAACCCACTGAAACTCCGGGGCGTGATGCTCTGTTGAACAAGGTGAATCACTATACGGTAGGTGTGATGCCGATGCTGGTCTTGGGAGAGCCTAAGACTCTAGTGGAAAGAGTTTTGAATCCATTTAAGCTGGTCGTCATGGCGATGGATCGCGTTGCCACCTTTTCTTGGCGGAACTTGATCTCTTTAAAGAAGATGTTCACGGGGGACGTTTCAGTAGGAACTTTGGGTGGGCCTATTATGATTGGTAAAATAGCAGGTGAGTCACTCTCACGGGGTCTGGTCGTATTTCTTACGAACATGGCTATTTTTTCAATTGGCTTAGGAGTATTGAATATTCTTCCCGTTCCAGCTTTGGATGGAGGGCATTTGATGCTCCTGGGTGTGGAAATTCTTCGGGGTAAACCATTGACCCTCCGTCAAATGGAAATCATTCAAGGAATTGGATTGATTTTGATTTTGACTCTCATGGGAATTGCGTTTCATAATGATATCGCCCGACTCATTTATTCATGAGTATTAAATTATTGGCTTGGGACACTTCCTCTAAATCGGGTGCCCTTGTAGCTATGGAGGCACTTGATATCCATGGCCCAGTGAAACTCGTCACAGAATTGAGTCTTCATGTAGACCTCACTCATTCGGAGCGTCTTTTATGGGGAATTCATCAAGTGCTGGAGTCTGCTCGCTGGAAAATCAATGAAATTGATGTACTAGGGGTAGGCGTGGGGCCTGGCAGTTTTACAGGTTTGAGGGTAGGACTTACGACTGCTCGAACACTTGCTCACACCCTAAAAAAGCCTTTGGTGGGAGTTTCCAGTCTTGCTGCATTGGCCCGGCCGGTGGCGCTGCATTTTTCAAATTCTGGGTCGAGTCCTGTCTGGATTGTTGCAGTGACGGATGCCTGTAAGGGGGAACTCTTTGCTTTGACTGGGATTGCCCAATCCGTGCGGACTTGTGTGACGGCTCCTGATGTTCTGTGGGACAGGGGAGTGGTCGAAAGAGTGGTCAGTCCAGAGATTCTGATGAGTGATCTAACGGTAAACTTAGCGGCTGCTGACTCATGCTGGGTGGCCGTTGGGGAAGGAAGGCAAAGGCATTTAGATGCCTGGGAGTTATTGCCCAAAGAGAAGAGAGTCGATTTGCCTTTTCCCTTTTCGGATCAAGTGCAAGGTCGATATCTGGGCCTTTTGGCCTGGGAGGCATTTCAAAATGAAGTCCAATGCGGAATGCAGACAAAAGTTCAAAATTTTGCTCTAGGAATCCATCCTCGATATTTGAGGGCATCCGATGCTGAGCTCAGGTTGAAGGCAGGCCTCTTGAAGCCTTCTCCGCAAGAGCCACATTAGGAGTTTTCATGGAAAAATGGATGGGGCCACTTTGTGCAGTGTCTGCGGCGGCCACTTGGGCAATAGGTTCCACAGGGTATTCCCGATTAACGAAGGACTACTCAGTATTCTCAATCAATTTTGTCCGTGCACTCATTGCCCTTCCTTTATTCGTGTTGGTAACATTTCTGACTTCAGGAGGCTTCTCTAACGGAATCGTCAGTTTTCAGAATGTGAGGGCTTCCCATTGGGGGTGGTTTACTCTTTCGATGGTATCCAGTTATGGCGTGGGAGATTCCTGCTTTTTTTTGAGTAGTCAGTCACTCGGGGTGCCTGGGGCCTTGGCGATTGCCTCGAGTTATCCTATTTGGACGGTTTTAGCCGGTTATTGGTTTGGGCATGAGTCTATTTCTTTAGGGCAGGGGCTCGGCTTATTGATGACGGTTATTGGGATTATTGCTGTGATTTTGAATGGACCTCAACCCAAGGGGGGAGGTCCCCTTCTCCCTCAAAGTCGATTTTCTTGGGTTGGAGTTGGGTTGGCCTTATTGACATCCATTGCTTGGGCCGTGAATGGCTTTGCAGTTTCCCGAGGAGGGGTCGATTTGCCTCCCTCGGTGGGGAATACGGTGCGAATGATTCTCGCCCTTTTCTTAAGTGGTTGTATTGGGAAAATCTTTGCTCCGCAGCGGGGGCTTTTATTGCCTTCCCAGGTGATCTCAAAGTATGGCTGGATTTTTGTTTTGGAGGCATTTTTCGGTTCTTTTCTTTATCTTTACGGGCTTTCACATTCTCCTTTGGTCTTGGGATCGACGCTCTCTTCATTGGCCCCAGTGATTTCAGTGCCAGTGGCTTGGATTTTGGGCTTTGAGAAGTTTTCTTTGTTCCGAAGTCTAGGGGTGGTCTGTGTGGTTCTCGGCGTCTTCTTCCTCATGACTTAAGGGTCGCATTTGCTGGATTTTGCTGTATAAATAAAATCACATGCGCAAGGTTTATTTGATCCCCAATTTTGTGACGACCGCTAATATGTTTTGTGGCTTCTACTCAATTATTTCGGCAATTCATACGGAGTACTTGGTTGCTTCTTGGGCCATTATTGCTGCGGGTGTTTTCGATATGCTGGATGGACGAATTGCTCGTCTTGCGAAAGCGACCAGTCAATTTGGGGTGGAGTACGACAGCCTGTCGGATTTGATATCCTTTGGAGTCGCTCCCGCTGTTTTGCTTTATCAGTGGGCATTGCAGCCGTACGATCGGCTAGGTTATTTAGCTGCGTTTTTGTTTGTGACTTGCGGTGCTCTTCGACTCGCTCGATTTAATGTGAATAGCAGTGTATTGCCGAAAGGCTACTTCCAGGGGCTTCCGATTCCAATGGCGGCTGGAATGATAGCCACGTTTATAATTTTTAATCAGACCACTGATTGGCCGAGCTTTCGGCCTTCATTCGTTTTGTTTATTACTTTTGCATTAGCCAGCTTGATGGTCAGTACGGTGCGATTCCCGTCCTATAAGGAATTCAATTGGCGATCTCGGTCGACGTTTGGGTATTTGGCTGTAGGCGTCTTATCTATGATTCTGGTTGCCGTAAAGCCTGAGGTCACTCTGTTTTTACTTTTGAGCAGCTATGTTGGCTTAAGTTTGGCATGGAATTTATTTAGCTTGATCTTCAAAAGCTCTAGTTCTTCTCAGGAACCTGCTCGGAATCCACCTACTTCAAATTTATAAATGGAGGTCCCTACTCAATGAGATCACAGGAGAATGTCAAAGTCGCAGTGGTCGGCGCTACAGGTGCAGTGGGCAAGGAGCTTCTTAAAATTCTAGAACAGCGGGCGTTTCCTCTTCTTGATCTGGTTCTTTTTGCATCGTCTCGATCCGAAGGAAAGCCTGTCCTCTGGAAGGGGGAAACGTATTTTTGCCAGGCTTTAAAAAAGGGTTGCTTTGAAGGCATTCAAATTGCTTTTTTTGATGCCTCCGACGCAGTTTCGAGAGAGTGGGTTCCGCAGGCTGCTGAGACTGGTGCGTGGGTTGTCGATAATTCGGGCGCGTTTAGATTGGATGATGACATTCTTTTACTTGTACCTGAAGTCAATGGAGCCCAACTGGAATCCCGTTTTCAATTGAAATCGCCTCAGAGTTTGACTGCTCGAGAGCGGGTCATTACAGGTCCGAATTGTGTGGCTGTTCCTCTGGTCATGGCGCTTCACCCGATTCGAGAACGATGGGGTATTCGGCGAGTCGTCGTATCGACCTACCAAAGCACGAGTGGGGCAGGAGCTTCGGCTATGCAGGAACTTTCGACTCAGTCGGATCAGGTTCTCCATCAAAAACCACTTGAGGGTAAGATTTTCCCTCATCGGATCGCATTCAACTGCATCCCTCATATTGGGGGATTCAAAGAGGACGGCCAGACGAGCGAAGAGCTTAAAATCATCGCTGAAACCAGGAAAATTCTCGGAATGCCTGGGTTGAAAATTTCAGCAACGGCCGTTCGGGTTCCTACCTTTTCTTGTCATGGAGAGTCGGTTAATATTGAATGTGAGCGGCCTTTTCCGTTGGAAGAGGTTCGTTCTGCTTTGCGAGATCAACCCGGAGTGATATTACAGGATGATCCAGCAAAGAATGTTTATCCTCTGGGCATCACGTCCCATGGAGATACGGTTGAAGGTGCGACAGGTCAGGACGCGGTTTTTGTGGGAAGAATACGAAGAGATCCATCCGTTGAGAATGGCCTCAACCTGTGGGTCGTTTCGGATAATTTACGAAAAGGAGCTGCGCTAAATGCAGTCCAATTGGGTGAAGTTCTGCTCAAGTCACTGCGCTAAAGTTTACGCCTTGCGTCGGTTGGGTTATTTAGCCTTAGTTCTATTTCTGGCCACTCCAAGTGCTCTGGCCATATTGACTGTGCAAGCCACTAAAGGTGGGACCACCTCAGCGCCTACACAAGGGGGTGGGAAATTTTATTATTACGTAAAAACGGCTACTACAGACGGCAGTCTCACTTTTCCCGCTTTTCGTTTTGATAGCACTCCTATAGATGTCAGCAAATTTGCTTCGAACGACTCGGGGAGTAATTATTTTGAAGTGAATTTGACCTCTACGGTGAATACGGGAGTTACCGGAAGCCAGCAGGCCGTCGTCGTCATTCAAGCTTATCCCTTGAATACGACAACTCCACGGTATGCTCCCATTGCTACTGTGAACGGAACTTATTGTACAAGTACCAATACGCTTTGCCAATTCACCCGTCATGTGACTGGGACCCAGGTGGGATCAGCG
Organism: Oligoflexia bacterium; assembly: GCA_031386075.1. GTDB lineage: Bacteria > Bdellovibrionota > UBA1018 > UBA1018 > UBA1018 > CAIYTD01. The sequence continues at coordinate 939 of JANNCA010000354.1, read as the reverse complement.
AATAACGAAGGTGGCCCTTATTACGCAGCGAAATTTTTCTCTGGAAAGTCAATGAGGGTCGGATTTTATCTAAATGATATTTGCTCAGATTACTATACGGCTACATCTGTAGCTGCACAGGGATGCAAAGGGGGATTCGTAAATCCTGCTATGATCCAGCCAACGCTGGGAACTCCGACGACAATGGGTTTGTCCTTCTCCTTGATGATAATCCCTGATGCCTATGCCATCACGCCACCTACAGGAGCTGCTATTGATTCCACTTCCAGCCAGATCACCTTCAGTACACAAGTGGATACCCCTCAGCTGATTTGTAATCAGACAGCCTTGCTCAATGACTATCGTCCAGGGGATAGCGGAATTTTCTTTACGCCTAACGGGTTGTCGTCGAGTCTTGCGGGGTCTTGTCCCTCTTGTGCTCCGGTTCAGGCGCTTTGGGTTGTTGGAAACATCAATGCAGACCCGGTTCTGAGTCAAAATTTTCAGTCTTCTAGCGTGAATGCGGTTTCGGGTGCGATTTCGTTCCAAGGCTATGAGCAGCGAGTGAGTGGATTTAAGAATTCCTCAAGTCAGGGTGGGGTGTTTCCGTATCGATTGTCATTTATTGCTCAAGACTATGCGGGAGTTTACGCTCCAGGATTAGATAGTAGTGGGAATAATAATTGTTTGCTTTCCGGCGTTGAGGCAGCATCGATCAACGGATATTTAGGTAAAAGTAATTGCTTTATCGCGACGGCCGCCTTTGGCTCTGGCGAAGCTGAGCCAGTGGTGCTCCTCAGAAAGTTTCGAGATCAAGGATTACTTCAGTCTGGGTTGGGGCGGTCTTTTGTGAATGGGTACTACCGGTGGTCACCGGGTGCTGCTGATTGGCTGAGTCAGCGCCCTCTTTTGAGAATCCCGGTACTCTTGGCCTTGGCTCCTCTGGAGGGAGTCGCTTGG
>JANNCA010000332.1:0-5508 GCA_031386075.1 Oligoflexia bacterium | reverse complement strand
TGGATTAGCAGGCGAACTCGGGGCTGCAATCACTCTAGTGAGCGAAACCCTAAACAAGGAACTTCGGGGCTATGGGACAGCACTCGTGGGAGGTATTGGCATTCTTGGGGCTGTGTGTGCAGGGATTGTGGGAGACCTTTTCAGCTGGAGGACATCTTATATTATTGGAGGTGTCATGGGCCTTTTCCTTCTCCTCATGCGCTTATCAGTTTACGAATCTGGAATGTTTCAATCTACGCATACCCAACATCTTAAAAGAGGGGATATTCGCATGCTTTTTTACCCAAGAGCACGATTCATCCGTTATATTCGATGCATCCTACTCGGGGTTCCAGTTTGGTTTGCCATAGGAATTATGATTACTTTCTCGCCAGAATTGGCGAAAGAACTCCAAGTAACCGGACCCATAACGGCTGGGTCTTCGATTTTATTCTGCTATTTAGGTGGGTCAATCGGAAATTTAACTTGTGGATTTTTAAGCCAAGCCTGGAAGTCCCGTCGAAAAGCACTCCTCATTTTTTTAGGGCTTTTATTCAGTCTCATTTCGTTTACCTTATCCTCCAAAAATCTGACGCCTCTGGGTTTCTACAGTCTCTGTGCCGCCATTGGATTTGGAACGGGCTACTGGGTTGTCTTCATGACCACATCAGCTGAACAGTTTGGCACTAATCTTCGTGCCACAGTCACCACAACTGTACCCAATTTCGTAAGAGGATCGATCGTCCTATTGACCTTTATTTTCCATTGGCTCGGTAAGTCCATGGGCCTCATCTCGAGCGCCAGGGCCGTAGGATGGACAACCCTAGCCATGGCTGTTGCATCCCTTTATTGGATGAGAGAAACCTTTGGAGAAGATCTCAATTTTTTTGAATCAGACTAGAAATCACTAGAAATTTATGACAAAAGACACACGCCTCGTTTATTCAACAGATCCTGTACTCAATCAAAAGTGCCAAAAATGCAAAGAACTCCTTTCAGAGTGCATTTGTGTTCCTGAGGATAATCCCAAATCTTATAAGTTCATCGCCATTCTTCGAATCGAGAAGAGTGGCCGGAACGGGAAAACAGTCACGGTCATTGATCGACTTCCAAAAAATGAACTTTTCCTTAAAAATCTAACGACTCTTCTGAAGAAGAAATGTGGATCTGGAGGAACTTATCTTTTGGAGGGCAAAGAGGGTGTCATTGAAATTCAAGGAGACAAAAGGCCCATCATTCGAAGCACACTTGAAAAAGAGGGGATATCCTCCAAGGGATAATGGAGTGCCTTCAGAGGAGATTTACGCCTCCAACTCAGATTTTAAAGCTAATTTTATTTTATGAACAAAAGTCAGTGTAAAATGACAAGGATTCGTTGACTCCTCCTGAATGAGTGCCCGTATCGCTTGAACTAAGTCAATTCGAGGTTTCCCCATCCTGACCTGAGCCCGACGATCTAATTCGAATGCAAAATGAATCGCAAAAGACTCAATTGGGATGTTTTTCCCCAATCGCTTTTGAGGAAATCCCGTCTTGTCAGCCTTCTCGTGAATTCCCAGAGTAAGGACTCTGAAAGCATCTGAAAGTTGAATCTTACGATCTAAAATTACAGCAATACTCTTATTCGGATATTTAAAATATTCTTTCGCTTCATCAGCAGTAAGTTTATCAATAGAGTCATTTCTTAAATGACTCGTAATTTTTCTAGATAAAAACAATAATCCAAGCTCCGATACGAGCGATGCAGTCATCAGCTCAACGATAGAGTCTAACTCCATCTTAATGCCAATAATTCCTGAATAAGCAGCCACTGCAGGGCCACGCTCAATTGATCCAAAATCTCCAATAATTGAATTATGACTTACTGCCCAAGGATTCGGGTGACAGACCAGAACATTCAACAACGACGAAGCTAAATTACGACACTCACTAAAAAGTTCGGTTCCCTTTTGAAAACTCGACATCTGACTCTGATCCGTTAGATTCAGAACCAATCTCATATAACCCGCGTAAAGGGCTAAAAACTGTCCTCTGCATCTTCGATTGAGCCCATCAAGTGAATTATCAGCAGAAATATTCAAGTACTTGGCAAATTCGGCCGCGTCGTTTCGATGGATATAAAGCTCGTCAACTGACTTCAGTTTTTCAAACTTCTTCTCGTCTATAACATCTCCGACAAAACAAAACTTGAGAAACTTCTCTCTCAAAGGAAGTAGATGATAAATATCAAAAGTAATGGCGCCATTAACCGATAGATCACTGGACTTAATCGGAAGGAAGGTCGCTCGAACTGCCTGGCTAAAAATATAGTCCGCCTTGCTAGTATCAAAAAATTCCTGTTCATTTAACGCAATTTCGGCTTTATAAGTTTTAGCAATTTCAGGGGCATTTTCCACTGAGGCCTTAGTATCAATATATAAAATAAAGGCCTGGGGAAGCGACTTCCGTATGACTGTCAAAAGCGCAGAAAACTCGCCCCCATTCGAAAAAATCGCCCCGCCTATGACTATCAGCCTAAATTCAGCCTGTCCACCTGAGAAGTTGTAATCTGGATTGATTGAATTCACCGCATAGTCATAAGTTGCTGCAATTTCTTTGCAACGGGCGGCAATCTTCAAGTCCACTGTCATCAAAGCAACGTCGTATTTTTGATTCATTTGGTTAGCTTCTATTTTGATATAGAATTCAGGCATTATCAATCGTAGACTCCAGAGCATATGATTCATAGCACAAAGGTTTTACTCGCCTTGGGGTTTATCAGTGTAAACTTTACCGCCCTGAGTTCGAATGCCATTGCATCTACCCCTCATGACGTAGATCTCAGCATTTTGGACAAACTGGTTAAGCCCTGTGATGAATTCTATCAATATGCCTGCGGCGGGTGGCTAGCAAAGACTGAAATCCCCGCCGACCGACCCATGTGGAATCGAAGCTTTTCAACGATCGATCTCAATAACCAAAAAATTCTGAACAAAATTTTAAAAGGATATGCCTCGGGTCAAACCACCCCAGCGAACCCTGATTCGCAGCTCTTAGGAGATTTCTACGAGAGCTGTATGAATGAAAATCATATCGAAAAAACTGCTCTGATTGAAATTCAGGAGAACTTCTCTCAAATTGACACCCTCACTCAAATCAATGGCCTCGCCGCTCTTCTAGCGAGACTTCACAATGAAGGCGTCAACGCCCTCTTTTCGTTTGGCCAAGAACAGGACGCCAAGAACTCAAATTTAGTCATAGGGGTGGCTGACCAAGGCGGCCTAGGGCTTCCAGACCGTGACTACTATCTCAGCACGGACTCGAAGAAAGTGGAAATTCGAAAACTCTATGCTCAGCACATCCTTAAAATGCTCCAGCTCGCAGGGCAAAAAAATACTGAAATTGCACCGGCCAGTATTCTCAAAATTGAAACCGCGCTAGCGGAGGCCTCCCTTTCTCGAGTGGACCGAAGGGACCCGAAAAACCTCTACCACCGTCTGGAAAGAAAAGGGCTTATCGATAGAGTTCCCGCTTTTCGCTGGAACGAATACCTGGAAAAACTGAATCCCAACACAACGTCCAACCTCCATGCGATTAACCTAGCAGTTCCAGATTTTTTTATAGGTTTGAATTCTTTATTAGAAAACACCCCCATTACTGACCTCAAACTCTATTTAAAATGGCATCTACTCATGAGTTACGTAGAGGCACTTCCAAAGCAATTCGTAAACGAAAGGTTTAATTTCACTTCAAAAGCCCTCTCCGGACAAAAGAAGTTAGAAACTCGCTGGAAGCGATGTGTCCGAGCCGCCAACTCTCACATCGGCTTTGCATTAGGGCGATCTTTTATAAAAGAAACCTATGGCGAGGAAGGTAAACTCAAGAGTCAAAAAATGATTGCTGAAATCGAAAATCAATTTAAGAAAGACTTGGAGTCCCTCACTTGGATGGATAGTAAAACCAAACAGGAAGCTCTCCAGAAACTTTCTAAGATTAAAAATAAAATTGGATATCCAAAAGTTTGGCGCAGTTATGATGGACTCAAAATTACCCGAAATTCATTCTTAAAAAATCTTCAAAATTCTAACGATTTTGAGTCACAGTATGAATTGAACAAAATTGGAAAACCGGTAGACCCAAATGAATGGTACATGACACCTTCGACCGTAAATGCCTATTATGATCCGCAAAAAAATGAAATCGTTTTTCCAGCTGGCATTCTTCAATACCCTTTTTTCAACAAAGAGAGTTCAGACTCCTTAAATTATGGCGCGATCGGCGTGGTTATGGGACATGAACTCACTCATGGGTTTGACGATCAGGGTCGGCAATACGATTCTGAAGGAAATTTAAAAGACTGGTGGGACGAGAAAGTTCTGAAAAAATTCGAAGAAAAAACGGCCTGTGTGGTTGACCAATATAGTCAATTTGAGGCTCTTCCTGGAATTCATGTCAACGGTAAGCTGACTCTAGGGGAAAATATTGCCGATCAGGGAGGAATGAAAATTGCCTATCAAGCATGGAAAATTCGCCCTCGCCCCCAGCCACAGGCAAAGTCAATCACTCCTGAACAAAAGTTCTTTATCGCCTTTGCTCAGTCTTGGTGCCAAAAGGAGAATGAAACTTTTACCCGAATGAGAGCAACTATCGATCCTCACTCCCCTAGCCGATTCAGAGTGAACGGTGTAATCTCTCAGTTTGAGCCCTTTGCGAAAGCCTTTAACTGCCCCATCAATTCCAAAATGGCCCCAACCCTACATTGCGAAGTTTGGTAAAGGAGTATATCTAATTCAGATTCCAACCGTCATTCCAAAGGAGTAAAAAATACTTCATTCGGGGATCTGCGATTGCTTGCTGGTACCCCATACCTACACGAGAATCAATATTTTATATATAAAACCGAGGGTTAGTAGATAGGCATTTCTCCCCCACTGCGGCCCAAATCTGGGAATTGCCAAAGTAATCGAGAATATTTTGCCTATCGATATAAAGCCCGTATGTTTCGTAGAGCTGACTATAGGAAGCAGGTAAAATCACCCATTAAAAATTAATACTGACCCACTAGGGCTCATTGAAGAGAGCCCTAAGTATGGCGGACCCGGAGGGGTTCGAACCCCCGACCTCTACATCCGTAGTGTAGCGCTCTAATCCAACTGAGCTACGGGTCCATCTTGCATACTAGAAGAAGCACCATTCATACACCAAACGATTACTTGACGCAAGCATTGCGAGAATGTACTGGAATTATTCAAGAAATTGACATAAATTTTCAGAAATCATGGTTATTCCTCGCAACTTATCTTCCCCTAGAACTAGTGCCGTAGGCCTTATTCTATGCCTGGCCTTGACTCTTGGCTGCGGCCAGGGAAGTTCCTCAACTGGCGCCCTCCCTGCTGTGTCTACCGCCTGTCAAACAGGGGCAGCTGAAATCATGATTGGGGATGGGTACCTCCAGACTCTCTGCGGCTGCACTTTAGCTTCCGAAGTCAGCGGGACTACCTTTGCTACGCCTGGAAATCTGACCTGCCACCTTGCAGCAAAAAACACAAC
>JANNCA010000330.1:0-7929 GCA_031386075.1 Oligoflexia bacterium | reverse complement strand
GACCGTCAGGAGAGCAACTCTGCACAATCAAGACGAAATTGATCGTAAGGATATTCGGATAGGCGATCAAGTTTTAATTCAGCGAGCGGGTGATGTGATTCCTGAGGTGGTTAAAGTGATCACAGAGGCAAGAACTGGTCTTGAAAAAAAATTTCGCCTTCCTCCTGCATGTCCTGTTTGTCATTCTATAGTAAGACGTAAAGAGGGCGAAGCAATTACGCGTTGTATGAATTACAATTGTGATGCTCAACTCAAAGAGCGAATTCGGCATTTTGTTCAGATTGATGCGCTGAATATTGAAGGGCTCGGTGAAAAAATTGTAGAGCAATTGGTTGATCGTGGTCTTGTGAGGCGCTTCACTGACCTATTTACCATCAAGAAAGAACAGCTTCTTGAGCTAGAAGGTTTTGCTGAGAAGTCGAGTACAAATCTTCTGAATTCTATTGAATTTGCAAAGCGCCCAGAACTCCATCGGCTGATTTTCGGTCTTGGGATTCGTCATATTGGAGAAAAGACAGCTAAGACATTGGCTCACTCTTTTGGCTCATTAGATTCGATGCTTGACGTGAATGAAGAAGAATTTCAAAAAATTCACGAAATTGGACCTGAAATGGCTAAAAGTCTAACGCAATACTTTCAGGACCATGAACAGGTTTCGGACCTCTGCTCTCTTCTCAAGCAGGTTCAACCTCAATCGCCTTCTGTCCGTAAATCTGGAGAAGGAAAGTTGGCAGGTAAAATATTTGTGCTCACGGGAACATTTCCAACGTTGTCTCGAAATGAAGCGACTCGCTTAGTAGAAGAAAACGGGGGACGAGTTTCTTCTAGCGTATCTAAGAAAACAACTTATATCATTTCCGGAGAAGATGCAGGGTCAAAACTAGATAAAGGGAAAGCTCTTGGAGTTTTAATTATTAATGAGGAAGAATTTCTTGAAATCATTAGATAGATTAAGCAGCTCGGAAGGCATTCTTTTTTGGGCCTGTGATTCTCTTGATTTTACCGCTTTCTAAACCTTGAATCATTCTATCCCATCGCTCTTTATGGACGTTGTATCTGGAGACTAAACTGTTACATCGAAAGAGCATTGCCTGTGTGGGTTTGCCTGTGTAAATGACTGTGACCATGATTTGATCTAGAATTTTACGTCTTTCGGTGGGTGGGAGTTTCTCTGCCCCGGTGACATACATTCTGTATGAGTTATTGAGTTGATCTATAAGCGTATCTGCTCGGTCTACAAACGCCACTAATTTTTCTGATGGAACTCCAAAGGGAGATGTTTCTCCTGATATTTTGAGTTTTTTAGCAACATCTTCTTCCTCTTCCTCTATTTCTCGTTCTCTTTTTCGTTTCCAGTCATCGCCTATGGCCATTCTGTTATTTTACATTAATTTAATGTGAATATCTATATACGTCAGTGTTTTTTGGCGTATGTTCTTGAAATATTAGCTGAAAATACTATTTAATTCACTAATTCGAGCAATTGAAACAACTTTCATGCCCAAAGTGCCAGCGAGGCGGTTGAGCGATAGGGGCGATGTGCTTTTGGGGAGAACTACCGTGTGAAAGCCTAGCCTTTTCGCTTCTTGGATTCGGAGTTCCAATTGGGAAATAGGGCGAACTTCTCCAGTGAGTCCTAGTTCTCCCATGAATACCCAGCCCAAAGGCAAGGAATGGTCTTTAGCGCTCGACCAAATTGCAGCCGCCGCAGCTAAGTCGCAGGCGGGCTCAGAGAGTCTCAGTCCTCCAGAAACATTAAAGAATAGATCCTGGGCTGCTAAGGGTAGTTTCATATGTTTTTCTAAAATGGCTGCCAAGAGCGAAACACGGGTACTATCCATTCCGACTGAGGTACGCCGGGGCATTGCGAGTCCAGAGGGAGTCACTAGGGACTGGACTTCTATTAACAGAGGACGTGAGCCCTCTAAGAGGGCGGCAATGGCAGTTCCTGCTACGGCTTCTTTTCTTTCGCTTAAAAACAGTGAGGATGGATTAGTGACTTCGCGTAGGCCTTCGCCCTCCATCTCGAATACTCCAAGTTCCCGAGTGCTCCCAAACCGATTTTTTACGGTTCGAAGGAGACGGTAGTTTTGTCCGCTTTCTCCTTCAAAGTAAAGGACAGTGTCAACCATATGCTCGACGGTTTTTGGTCCAGCGATGCTTCCTTCTTTGGTGACATGCCCCACGAGCCAAACGGCTATTCCGGCAGATTTTGCAAGGGTCATGAGTCTTGCCGCAACTTCTCTGACCTGGCTGACGCTACCCGGTGCAGATTGAACAAATCCGGTAGAGAAGGTTTGGAGGGAATCAATCACAAGAATCTGAGGTTTGATTTCTTTAACCAGTCCAAACACTCTTTCTAATTGAGTTTCTGCGGCTAGATAAATCGAGCCTTTGCCAGTGGCTCCTAATCGATGCGCACGGCTCCGAATTTGATCGATCGATTCTTCTGCACTTACGTAAAAAATCTTAACCGTAGGATGGTGATTTCCTATCCCCATAGCCATCTGAAGGAGGAGGGTACTTTTCCCAATTCCTGGGTCTCCACCGAGTAAGGTAAAGCTGTCAGAGACGAGTCCCCCTCCTAGGACTCTGTCTAACTCAGAAATTCCAGTTGAGAGTCGGGGGGTCGGTTTTGTTGCTTTGGATAAACCTGAAGCGTCGCTTGAGCTGTTCTCTAATTTGACCCAATGAGTAGATTTCTCTGCGACTCCATCGAGGTTGGTTCCAGCGGGTGTTCGAAATTCATCTCTAATTTCTGCCAGTGACCCGCCTTGGGTTTCTGGATTTGAAGTTTCCTCGGCCATGGAGTTCCACCCGTCACACGTTGGGCAGCGGCCGAGCCATTTAGCAGAGGAATACCCGCAGGAGTGACAGGAAAAAACTGTCCTCGATTTAGCCATGATAGATTGTCCGAGCTACTGCGCTATGCCATTTCGAGAGCACACCTTGGCGATCTTTTTCGTTCATTTGGGATGTAAAAATTCGATCTTCCTTCCAGGTTTTCTCAATATCTGTCAAATCGGTCCAAATTCCAGCACCGAGTCCTGCCGCGAATACTGCGCCAAGGCTTGTCGTCTCTAAGTATTGAGGGCGTCTTAAAGTGACGCCCAAAATATCTGATTGAAATTGCATGAGTAAATTATTAGCTGATGCACCTCCGTCTACATTGAGGTGAGCCAGGGGTTTATTTAAATCTTTCTGCATTGCGTTGAGGATGTCGGCATTTTGAAAGGCGATGCCTTCTAAAACTGCCCTTGCCATCTGGGCTCGAGTTGTACCTCGAGTAATTCCAGTAAACATTCCAGTTGCTGTAGGATCCCAATAAGGGGCCCCTAATCCAGTCAAGGCGGGAACAAAAATGACGCCTTCGCTCGAAGGGGCTTGATTGGCAAGAGTTTCGATTTCTGCTGATTCCTGAATAAATTTCAGTCCGTCTCTCACCCATTGCACTGCGGCCCCCGCAATAAAGGCACTTCCTTCTAACGCATAGGTGTATTCATCTGATTTCAGTGCCCATGCTACGGTTGTGATCAGCCGATGCTTACTGCGAGCTGGCTTCCTGCCTGTATTGAGCAAAAGGAAAGCTCCAGTCCCGTAGGTACACTTTGCGGATCCGACTCTTACACACGCCTGCCCTAAAAGCGCAGATTGCTGGTCGCCCAATACTCCTGTAATAGGAATACCATCCGGTAAAATCTTCATGCCCTTGGTGACGGCAAAAGTTCCTGTCGAGGGGCAAACTTCTGGCCAGATTCCTAAAGGCACGTCGAGTCCCGCGCAGAGATCAGCGTCAAAACGATGTTCCGTTAAATGAAAGCAGAGAGTTCTAGATGCATTGCTGGGTTCAGTTGCATGTACGGCCCCTCCTGAGAGGCGGGCGATTAAAAAACTATCCATGTTTCCAGCAGCTAAATTTCCCGTTTTAAGGGGGGGTTGGAGCTGAGGCCAGTTTTTTAGGGCCCATGCGGCTTTTGTACCTGAAAAATAGGGGTCTAACAATAAGCCCGTGTTTTCTTGATAGTACGGCTCTAGCCCTCGAGAGCGAAGTTGTTCGCACATCTCAGCAGTACGCCTATCTTGCCAGACGATCGCTCTGCCTAACGGCTCAGTTGTTTTTCTGTCCCAAAAACAGACCGTTTCTCGTTGATTCGTAATTCCAATTGCAATAATCTTACGGACGTCAGCATGTTTGGTAACTTCCCGGACGGTTTGAATGACTGTAGCCCATATGTCGTTGAGGTCATGTTCCACCCAACCTGGCCTTGGGAAATGCTGCTCAAATTCGACACTTGCTTCGGCAATTCGGTTTAAATTGCAATCCATGAGCAGAGCCGTTGTTCCTGTAGTCCCCTGGTCTATTGCCAAAATATATTCCATATTTATTTCCTACACGAATTTCCTGGAGCACCATAACCCGTCAGAAATTTATTTTCTACCCAATGCTGATTCAATGAAATGATAGGCGGCTGTTGCAGCGAGTCGGGCCGTGCGTTGGTCCTGATCGTGCTCGGGATTGAGTTCAAATATTCCCAGCGATACTGTTTTTTTCTCCCTTCCAGCTATTTCCATCATTTCGATCACTTCCATTGATGTGAATCCTTCAGCTTGGGGGGCAGAAACACCGGGAGAAAATGCTGAAGCAATTGCATCTAGATCCAAGCTAATCACAATAGCATCACATCGGGATGCCAGCGTTTTCAAAGTTTTTTTGAAGACCTTGACGGCATTATTTTGACGCAACTGATTGAATGGGACGACCCCTACCCCCTTTGAGTCGATATAGTCCCAAAGCTCCGGAGGATTGCAGTGAGATTGAATTCCAAACTCGAGAAATCGAGATGGGTGAATCACTCCTGATTCAAGAGCTAAATAGAACGGAGATCCGCTGGAAATCAATGGAGCAGGCTTTCGGACGTCTAAATGAGCGTCAATATTGATGCACCCGAGAAGAGGGGAGGTATCAGAAGAGTTTTCTTGAAGGGCGGCGTAGACTCCCAGAAGATGGGAGTATCCATGGTCATGGCCTCCACCTACAACCACTGAGAAAGTTTCCTTACTCTGAAACTTTCTAATAAAATCAGAAGCTTGCCTATGATTTTGCGCTACATCTAAGCCGAGCCCAGGGACATCCCCCACATCCTGAACCTGGTTCCGAGGGTTTCCTCTGCCCCGCATCGTTAAAAAAATTGAACGGAACGCACTTGGCCCTCTTGCCGCGCCTACTCGGCCTCCTACGTGAATTATCCCTTGATGGTCCGGAATTCCTATGATGCAACATTTGCTTCGGTTAAACATTTCTTTTAAAATTATATTTACCTGGAAATGCTAAAAAATGGATAGTTTTATAGAAAAAAAATGGTTCGTATACATCAACGATCGGCATGAGGGACCTTTTTCATTTGAAGAAATTCAAGGAAAAATGTCTGAAGGGTTGGTTCATGCTGAGAGCTACGTCTGGACTGACGGGATGCAAGACTGGAAAATCATGACAGAAATCGAAGATTTTAATTCAGTACTCAATCCGTCCACATTAGCAGGCCGTGCTAACGCTCACCCGGCGGGCATGAATATAGAGCCTGTTGTTCTCCTAGAGTCACCCGTTACGGAAGAAAAGACGGGTGATATGAATGTTGAAGAACTCGTTCAAGTTCAAAAAATGGCAATTCCCTCGTCGTCCCCTGAAGTGTCGAAAAATAGAAGGTCATTCCCAGCCCTTGGACTTTATTTCAAGGTTTTTAGGTGGCTCCTATTTCTGACTTTTTTAGTTGGAGCTAGTTTGGCCTATCGGAGTGGGTATTTGGATTTGAGTCGTTCTAAATTTCAGACTGAGATCGAGAAAACGACAGACGCCGCTAGGCCGTACTTGCTGATTCTTTTAGAAAAACTCCCATTTCTCAGTCAATGGATTTCGCCTATTCCTTCTCTTCCTGATGTTACCCATGAAGACTTTGAGGAGCTTAAGGGAGCGGCTCGAGAGAAATTAGAAGTTGCCGGGCCAAAAATTTCCTTAGCATTATCTCGTGCAGATCCCCTATTGCCCGCATTTTATTTGGCTTCGAATTTGCCTGATGGGGCTCGGTTTCACCTTTGGATCATGGGCAAAGGCGACACTCTTTTAAATCACCTTTCATTTGAAACCCAAACAGACGTGGTCTTGGAGAAAAAACTCGGTAAAACTCAGGAAATTCGTCTTTCAGATGGAAAATCTTTGCCGCGCGGTGAGTATATGATTTATGTTTCATTTGCAGATTTACAGCCGCAGCAGGTCAAACCTTTTCAGGGGTTGATAGCTGGACTTTACATAGGCAGTTCGACTCTTCTTCCGAAGAACACCAAAGTGATTGCGCAAAAGCCCTATTTTCTTGGTGGTCCTAAGGACTCCGCTTATTTCAGCCGTCTGAAAGACTATCATGAAAAGCTTCAACTCAAAGTCTCTGGCGAACTGAATGAAATCAAGCAGTTCACCGCGACACTCGGGAGTCAGCTTGAGTCAACCAAAACTAAATTTAGCCTAGTGAAAAAGGGAAAGGTGTCGATCAGGCAAAAAAAATTATGGAGTAGTTTTCATAGTGATTGGGCTCAACTCGAGTCTCAGCTTGACCAGATTTTTAATCGATGGACTCCCGATGTGATTCGGACAGACTATTTTTATAGTGTTCTCTATAGAATGACGCAGCAGTTAGGACAAGAGATCGAGAAAGTGCACCGTTTCCATGATGCTTTTTTCGGTGGAGTCCTAGATTTGAAAGCTTTTGACATTCAACTCGGTGCTGCATTGTCCTCAGCCGAAAGCGCACTTTCGCTTCTTAAGGCAAAAATAGATCAGGCTAAGAACCTTCAGCCTACCCTGAATGGGATGCCAAGGCGGGAGGGTTTATGAGTCCATTTGACGCAGATCGTCGAAGTGCCCGTCGAAGGCCTATTTTAGCCACTTTTGCAGTATTTGTGGTGATTCCAAAAAAAGGACTCCACAGGCTTGAGGTGCGCGATATGAGTGAGAATGGAATTGGATTTGATGTGGATATCGAAGGGGAGTCTGTTACAGATTTTCCAATTAAAATAGGGGATTCTATCGATTTTAGATTCTATTTGAATCACTCCCTTTTCATCCCTATGAAAATTAAAATCAGGCGAATTGAAGATCATCCGATGGGGCGGCGAGCTGGAGCCGAGTTTTTAGAGAAAAGATCTCCGAGTCATAAAGCCTTTCTTGGGTTTTTGAACTTATTGGATCATATGGTGGATGTGGTTCAAATTGATGCAGAGCAAGGGTAGAAGGGGTGTTTTTAGTAGGCAATTAATACTTATTTAGGGTCTCTAATTTGCTTCCGATAGAATCTTTGGAGGAACTTTCAAATGATTCAAAGGGCAGGAGGCTCAAATAGTGGCAATCAAAACGGGGGTGCAAAGGATGACCAAGTCGTTGACTTCACGGCTGTTCGAGAGAAGCGCTTGGATGACAAAAGAAAAAATACTGAGCGGATCTTTTTTCGGGATTTGTTGAGCGTCTATTCCGTGACAGGGCATTCTAAAATGCTTCCTGTTGAGCTCATTGATGTGAGTGAAGATGGGTGTGCATTTCAGATTCCCTACGATCCTAATAATTTGTGGCCCAATCAGGATGATGGGGTGCCCATTCGACTTTATTTTAGCCGGGAAATGTATATGGAAATATTTGTCCGAATCCAAAATTCTAGGCACTCCATCGAGGGTAATCATCGTTTTCTTCGTTTTGGATGTTCTGTCGATAAGGGGACTCAGTCTTATCCAGCCTATCAACAGTTTGTAAAATTTCTTAAACTGTATTCAGAGCAGGCGCACAAAGATACGGGCGACATGACATTATTTTATCTTTGAGGTGAATTTATAAAATCCGAGGAATCAACTAAGACGATAGGGGTCTCTTTTACAGAGGAGGATCCGAAC
>JANNCA010000308.1:0-5544 GCA_031386075.1 Oligoflexia bacterium | reverse complement strand
TCTCCAGGCTCTGCGGGTCGTTGAGACGGTTTACAAAAAAAGCGGCTATTAACGGGCGGTCATGGGTTCAGGGTTTCTTGTGAAAATCACAACCCCTCACCCAGGCCTTTTATATCGAAACAAGGCTGCATCGAGTTGATCTAGATAGTGATGATCTTTTTGCCATATGTGCCTGGGATGGTGAAACTGTAGTCATCACCCTTTTTTGAAGGGAGCTTTATGAAACGTTGGAAAGAAGATTTGAAGAGCCTCGTGGGTTTAGATTACATTCTTTTTAAGAATGTCCCTATGAGACCAAGTGAGCATGGTCCAGTCATTGAACATCGAATCCCCATTCGAGGAAAGGAAGTCAAATTTCTTTGAAAGACCCTTGGCCTTTCTATGGAAAAATTTGCCACTCAATTAGAGCTCACTTCCGGTGCAGTCTTTAAATGGGAAAGAAACCAGGTTGACCTTAAAAATATTTTAGGACTTTCTGAAGGACCCATTTCAAGCTCGCGCGAAATAGGGATTTTGGCTTCAGGCGAGGAAGTTTTTGCGAAAAAACCACAGTTTACAGATGGTAAACGAGGATTTTTGAGCAAAAACTGACGAAGCATCAAGCCAAAAGGCCATTTCGCGCTCGGGGCTACTTGACGGATTCCCACTTAGTGGCCTTAGCCTTCAAAGCCGGATGGCTCACCAGGAGGTGCCAAACTACGGCGCAAAAACCTTCCGTATGCGGAGTGATTCTTTCAGAGGAAACTGTTGGAATCACAACGCAGGCCTTGGATACGGTCTTGGTATAACCACCGTCTTTGCCGACGATGCCAAATACTGCGGCGTCCACTCCACGTGCGACCTCGAGTGCTCGAACAAGATTGACCGAAATATTCTTTTCACGATTCCCGCCGCCCACCGAAAACACCAGAACGGCATCCTTGCCGCTGATCCTTGAACCCTTGAGCCACTCCGAAAAGCAAGTATCCCAACCCTCATCATTCACACGAGCAGTCAATTCTGAAACATTATCAGTGGGAGCATAGGCTTCGAATTGGCAAATTTTTCGAAAGTCATTCACCGCATGGCCCGCATGACCTGCAGAGCCTCCGACCCCAAGAATGAATAAGCGTCCGCCCCCATCTCTCACCTGAGCCAGGCCATGAGCCAAAGCTTCAATAGAATCAGGGTCTAGCTTCTGAATGACTTCAATACTTTCATTTAAATATTCACGGCTGAATTGAATCATAATTTGAATCCTGCAGACTCTGCATCATTTTTAAACATTCGAACAGTCTCTAAACTGAGTTGGGTCAGGTCCTTCCCAAACATTGAGGTCTTTTTCAAAATATCGACCGGAACGGTAATTATATGACACCCGCTGTGTTCAGCCTGTACGATATTCAATGCCTCACGTGTACTGGCCCAAAGTAGCTCGATGTCTTTACCAAACGAAGTACAAATTTCTAAAGCAGCCTGCATCAGGGGAATCGGATCTCTTCCTGTATCAGCAATTCGACCTGCAAAAATTGAAACAACCGAAGGCGCCCCACCCTTTAAAGCCTGGCAGGTCTGAACTGTTTGCTCCAACGTTAAAATGGCAGTGACATTGAGCTTCACGCCTTGAAGAGAAAGTTCTCGAATCAATTCACAAGAAGATTGTCCTTCTGAATTGGTAATGGGGATTTTTACATAAACATTTTTGCCCCAACTCGCAATCTCCTGCCCTTGGCGACGCATCTCATTAAAGTCATCAGCAAAAACCTCAAACGAAATGGGTTTGTCTGAAACATGAGCTAAAACTTCTTTACAGAAACTACGATAATCAGAAATGCCAGCCTTTTTCATCAATGTCGGATTCGTGGTCATTCCTTGAATCATTGGATTTTTAGCCATTTCCAACATGGAGGAAAGGTCTGCTCCATCAGAATAAATTTTAACTTTCTGCTTGTTTACGTGAGTTGTTTGCGCCATTTCTTAGCCGTATCAGGTCTGAGTTTATGCTACAAGAGTTTCTAACTTTTTAGGGGGGAATTTACAGTGACACAGCGGGCAAAAAAAACCATTCAATTTCTATCCCTGGCGCTCATCCCCATCTTCATTGTTTTGAGTGTTTGGTTTTCTGCCCTTGCCTTTACTCCAGTTCCCTGGCCGGATGATTCCGCTTTCTATTTTGTAGCCAAAGAACTCTTCAAGTGGCCCCCCCGCTGGGTCATGCTCCCCCAAGCCCCTTTCGAGCCTACGTATCGAATATTCAATTTCAACACGATGCCCCTGTACCCTATCCTGATTGGATTAGGTCGCTTTGTGGGAATCGACGGAACTTTCCTTCTCAAGTTCTGGCCGCTGACCGCTTGGGCACTCTCTGGCAGCCTCCTCGTCACCACCCTTTATCGCAAGGGCTTACCCTACTTCTTCTGTTTACTCCTCGCATTGGCATTTACCCTAGACCCTGAGGAGCGCTGGGCCTCCGTGCTCTTACGCCCCGAATCCCTGATTGGGCTTTTCGGAATGGCACTCGTCCTGGGCATCACACTAGGATTCCCCACTCGACTCCGTCCAACAAAACTCTGGGATCCGGTTGCAGCCTTGCTCGCTCTAGCTGCCTATGCGCATTTCAACGCCATTCACTTGATTTTTCCCGTCATTTTTGTCTTTGCAGCCCAGCCAAAACGACTCCTTCAAATTGCATCCAAAACAACCCTCTACCTCGCGCCTTGGCTCTTTTTTGTAGCCATCCACTGGGACCTCTTTTGGACTCAAATGGACACCCAATGGACACGACTCAATGTCCCTAATCCGTGGCTCAGTTCAATCTCCTCCGCTCTACGGAGCTTGTTTCAAGATTTAGGGTGCCCGGCACCCTGGCCGTCGGTCATTCTTTATGCATCTGCCGGCATGTGGATTCTGATCCTAGCGGCTTTGGGTTGGGGTGTTTTTACAATTTTCAAAATAAAAAATGCGCCGAAAGGCATCAATCTTCTGCCTGCAGCTGGATGGCTATTGGGATCCTTACTCATTTGGCACTCCAAGCCAGAAGTTTGGTTCGTTTACTATATCCACGTTGCCCTGTGGTGCTTCTGTGGCCTGGCTGTACTCAAAATCCATCAAGAATATCGCTCAAAGCATAAGACTTGGGCGCTTGCCGTTTCAACTGGCTGGATCACTGCTATTACCACCCTATTTGGGTACGTTCACATCTCGCAGGCGATTGATTTTAGAAATACTCAAACTTGGAATTGGCCAACCTACGACAGTTTTGTGAGTTGCATTGACGAGCAGCTCACCTTGCTTGAATCACAAACCCCCCCTGACCGCCCCTTTCGCGTTTGGGGGCCTACTTTTCCTGACGTGACGATCGAACTTTCTCGACGACACCCTCAATGGGAACTGACCCGGACCAATGACTTTATGAGTCGCGCCACACTAGCAGTACAGCACGGATGGGACACTCAGGCGGTCGTCGTGACCGAGACTTTGAGTTGGAATGAACGAAATATTTCAGAAAAGCCAGAAAAAGCTCCTGGAATTCAATCTCTTTGGATGGGTTGGAAAGGGTATTTTCTTAACAGCCTCTATGAGTCTAATGGATGGAAGCCAAATCGGTTCATCTGTCAACGAGGGAGATGGCAGGCTTTTTTATTTATGATCGATCCACTCCAAAAAGAATCTACTCACCCCATAAGATAGCCCGCCACTCGCCCTTTTCATAAATGCGAGTGGGAGGAGCTTTAAGCAACTCACTGTACTTTTTAATCACGGATTCTAGGTCACTTTCAATCAAACCCGAAAGAATCAGCACACCCCCAGAACTCAGGCGATTGACTAGAAGCTCTGAAAATTCGAGCAACACTGGCCTCAAGATATTTGCAACAATGACAGAATATCGAAAGCTACCCCCATCTAAACCTTCGAGCGACTCCGACAGCCGCAAGGATCCCTGAGCGATCGAGCTTCTATTCAATTCGAAATTATCGCGCGCATTATCATTCGCCAGAGAATCAATTTCAACCGCATCTACCTTCGCGCCCAAGAGCGCCATTCCGATCGACAGAATTCCGGAGCCGCTTCCAAAATCGAGAGCTAAAACTCCTTGAAGGGAATTTTGGATGGATATTTCTCCAATCGCTTGAAGGCAGAGTTGCGTGGTCTCATGAGTGCCTGTCCCGAATCCGGCACCCGGGTTAATCAGTAAGTTCTGAATTGGAACCTGATGGTTCCCGGAACTTGGATTTAACGGAATTTCCCAGGGCGGAAGGACTTTCCAAAAAGGCGGAACTGTGACCCCTACAAAGGACGCCTTCCACAGGGCATCCCAGTCTTGGGGCTCTTGCTTTTCAATGGGTCCGACCGTGATTAAAGGAATCTCCGTAAGTACCGCAACAGCACTCTCTGCTTCTTCATCCGTGGCAAAATACAATCCGGCGGTTCCTTGACCCAAATGCCCAACCCAATCGCGTTCGCGAGGTGCCTCACCTGAATCTACAGTCCAAGATTCAGTTTCAAGGCCCTCCAGAACAGCTTCTTCGCTCAACAACGTACCTTCATGAACTCCAAGAAGACCTGCATCGGAAAACCGACTCCAAAGCCACTCATAAAATTCAGTACGAGATTGATCCCCGACTTGACGGGGCACTTGAATCGAAAATCGAAAAGTCAAATGAAGCCACTCCTTTTAGGCCTATTGAATTTCTGGATCGGGTCCAGTTGCTACTTTAGATCCTTGTTCTCGGAGTCAACAGGACACGATCCAGAAATTCGTCACGACCTCAAATCTAAAACTGAGGTTGAGAGCTATCGCCACCCATGGTGCCGCCCGAACTTCCGTTCTTGACTGCGACTTCATTTGCCTGCGTGACTGGAGCTGACGGAACCACTGGAGCTACCGAGACTGATTGGGTTGGCTCGGGCGCCGCTGCATCAGCTTCCTTCATCGGCTCATTTCCGGTCCACTGAGCAGGGGGCTGCTGGTTCCCAAATCCAAAAGGCTTTGGACCCCGTCCCCTTGCCTGACTCATTGTCCCGACCCCATGACTCCCATTGCGCTCATTCGGCCGGCGAAACTTTCCTCCGCGTCGCCCCCTCTGACCTCGACGCCCAGCAGCCAATCCTCTGTCATTCCTATTCAGTCCATCATTCGACGGAGGTCGCCCGGCATGCCCGTTGTTCCCATTATTGAGTCGAGCTAACGCAGCGTCTTGGGCTGCTTGGGCTCTTAAAAATGCTAACCGATCTTCCTCATCATACGAACTTTCAGAGGAATTCTCTTCATAATTTCCATTTGAATCTTCATCCGCATTTCCAAGAGAACTATGTGAGTTCAACTGATCTTTCATCCCATCGGCGCCAGAATTTGAGCCCTGAATGATGGGCCTGATGATGGGAATAATCGTCGACACGCGAACTCCCTGAACCCCTTCTTCTTGAGCCAGCCCTCCTTGAATCGATCCCTCATCTATTGAGGCTGATCCCTCAGAGGAATTTTCGGGACTGACGATTGAACTCAGATTCGGGCTCACAATCACTACTTTTTCCAGCTTGAGGGAGTCCGGAATTTTAGGACCT
>JANNCA010000301.1:0-6405 GCA_031386075.1 Oligoflexia bacterium | reverse complement strand
TAACTATTTTTTTCCCTTGTCCCCCGTAATTTTTTTTGGGTTCAAAAATTTTTGCACCCCCAACCCAAAAAAATTTCCCGCAGCACTCTAGATGACTCTTATTCAGAATTTTGGAAACCTTTCAGAGCCTGCTAAGGAAATTTCTCCGCTAGAGCCCCGAGAGCGCCGAAAGAGAAAAAGAGAAATGTGGCTAATCGCATTTTTGTCAGCGCTTATGGTAGGGCTCACAATTGCAGAATTTCAATTGACTCAATTATCGAGCACACTTCCTTTTGTAAATTCAATTTTCTTTTTTGGACTTCTTAACTTTAATATAATCATATTAGTTGCTTTATTTTGGCTCGTTTTTAGAAACATTGGAAAGCTTTTTATTGAGCGTAGGCGCAAAATTTTAGGGGCTCGACTCAAGACTAAACTGGTGATTGCTTTTCTAGGTTTTTCTATTATTCCAACCCTTGTTTTGTTTGTAATTTCCGCAATGTATATTAATTCTAGTTTTGATAAGTGGTTTTCTCTTAAGATTCAAAATACTCTTCAAGCCTCATTAGAGATTACCGGAACTTATTATAGAAATACTGATCAAACTGCGATGCATTTTGCCGAGCATCTTTCAAACGGTATAGGGAGCAGACTGAGGAATGGGTCAGGCTGGCCGGCTTGGATTGAAGAGTATTTAGATTCCCAGAGGGAACTTCTTGCTTTAGATGCCATTGAGTTTTATTCGGATGCCTTTGATGAGCGAATTTTGTCTCAAAGGCCTACCTCAACAGAGGCTTTGCGATTTTACCCTCGACTCGTGCTGGAGCATTTAGATAAGGCATTTGCAGGCGAGCATGTGTCAGTATTGCAACACGTTGGCACCGGTGATTTGATTCGATGCTTAGCTCCTGTGCATGCTGGGTCATTGCCAAGTAGTCCTGTGATCGGCGTTCTGACTGTGAATTCTTATATTCCATTTAGTTTGAGGAATAAAGTTGATGAAATAGCTAGTGTTTTTGAGGATTATAAAGGGACCAATCCTTTGAAGTACCCGATGAAGACTACCTATTTGGTGATATTGATCATGATGACTTTGGTAATCATTTTTGTGGCTATTTGGATTGGTCTCTATATGGCTAGAGAACTCACGATACCTGTAGAGCGACTTGTTTTAGGTGCCCAAGCCGTAGGGGCAGGTAATTTAGATATTGCGATTTCTGGTTCAGGTCATGATGAAATTGCTGTTTTGGTCGATTCTTTTAATAAAATGACACGTGATTTGCGAGAAAGCCGGGAAAGTTTGATTCAGGCAGGGGCTGATTTAGAGAAGCGTCGGCTTCAGCTTGAGGCTGTCCTGGCGAATGTAGGGACCGGGGTTATAGCCATCGACAATAAAGGAGAGATCACTACTTTTAATCAGGCAGTGTCTCAGTTACTTCAAATTGAGCCCGATCAGGCACTCGGTCAAAATTACAAAAACATCCTTACTGGAGAAGTTTTGCCGTTATTAGTTGTGATTGATCGCGCATTTGCTGCCACATTATCGGGAGGGTCTGTACTTCCAGAGGTTGGGCAATGGAGTTTTCGGCAAGATGGGGGTCTTAAAAATCTTGCGGCGGTGGCAACCTCATTGCGTCAAGGCGATACAAGCTGGGGGGTTGTAGTCGTCATTGATGATATGACTCACTTAATCAAAGGGCAAAGAGAAATGGCTTGGCGAGAGGTGGCACGACGGATCGCGCATGAAATCAAGAATCCTCTGACTCCGATCAAGCTCTCTGCCCAGAGGCTTCAAAGGCGTTTTGGAAACTACCGAGGTAGGGATGGCGCTCTATTGAAGGAATGCACTGAAACTATTATCAGGCATACAGATGAGCTTAAGGAAATGGTCAATGAATTTTCAAATTTTGCTAGGTTTCCTGAGGCCTCCCCAGCACCTCATGATTTGAATTTGGTTTTGGTTGAAGTGATCACTTTGTTTAAGCAAGCCCATCCTGAAATCCAGATGCGCTCAAGGCTAGAAAGTAAGTTGCCTATTTTCGAATTTGATCGGGACCAATTTAAGCGTGTGATGATTAACCTTTTGGATAATGCAGTTGCCGCATTGGGTGGTTTGAATTCTGGATCTCTCAGCACCATCCCTGCTACTATTCGGGGGAAGCGGATCAAAATTGAGTCGCATTACAATGAGCAACTGCAAATGGCAGTAATCGAAGTAGAGGATAATGGTTTAGGTATGACAGAGGAGGTAAAGGCACGTGTATTTGAGCCCTATTTTTCAACGAAAACCGAGGGAACTGGGTTAGGGCTGTCTATAGTGAAACGAATTATTAATGATCATGACGGGTTTATTCGGGTGCGTTCTACCCCAGGAGAAGGGACGCAATTTTTGATTGAGATCCCTACTACGAGTCGTCATGGGCTTGAGAAAACTAGAAATCAGTTTGGAGCCAATTAAAAATGTCGCGCTTAGTGCTTGTTGTGGATGATGAAGCATCGATTCGCCAGTCTTTAATGGGTGCCTTGAAGGATGAAGGGTATCGTGTTGCATTAGCCTCCTCGGGTAAGGAGGGAATTGAAGGTATTAGGTACGAACGTCCAGATGTAGTTCTTCTGGATATTTGGATGCCAGAAGTGGATGGCATAGAAACCTTGCGAATGATCAAGTCAGAGTGGTCGGACCAAATTGTGATCATGATGTCCGGACACGGAAATATTGAAACGGCAGTCAAGGCAACTAAGCTCGGAGCGTTTGACTTTATTGAAAAGCCCTTATCTTTGGAGCGGTTACTTGTACTACTTCAAAATGTTTCTAGCGTACAAGACTTGGCTCGAGAAAATCAGGCTCTCAGAAAGCAAGTTCAGAAGAGTAAATTGCTTGTAGGTGAAAGTCCTTCATTGAGACTGATTCAAGATTTGATTCGCCGAGTAGCGCCCACCACTGGTTCGGTACTCATTACAGGGGAAAATGGCACTGGAAAGGAACTTGTTGCCCAAAGCTTGCATTCCTTGTCTTATCGTTTCAGTAAGCCCTTTGTTGAGGTGAATTGTGCAGCGATTCCAGAAGAGTTGATAGAAAGCGAGTTGTTCGGCCATGAGAAAGGGGCTTTTACGGGAGCAACCCAGTTGCGGCGGGGTAAGTTTGACTTGGCAAACGGAGGGACTTTATTTTTGGATGAAATTGGGGACATGTCTCTTAAAACTCAAGCAAAAATTTTAAGAATTCTTCAGGAACAGAAATTTGAGCGGGTGGGCGGGTCACAAACTATTTCTGTTGATGTTCGAATTGTCGCTGCTACTAATAAGGATTTAAAGGTAGAGATTCAGAGTGGGAATTTTAGGGAAGACCTGTTCTATCGACTGAATGTGATTCCATTTATAGTGCCGCCTCTTCGGGATAGAGTTGAAGATATTCCTATTCTTGCTAAACACTTTTTAAGAGAGTTTAGCATTACTCATGGAAGGGCTTTACGTGAGCCTTCATCAGAAGCTTTTCAGGTTTTAAGTGCTTATAGTTGGCCAGGAAATGTCCGTGAACTGAAAAATTTAATTGAGAGGGTGATCATCTTAACTTCAGAAATTGAAGAGGGGCAAATGATTTCGGCCGCCCATCTTTTGGGGAACCTTCAAGATGAAACCTTTAGCATTCAGATGGAAGAGCAAGGGTTTGTCGGAGGTAAGTCCGATTTAGACATTCAAAATTCTGCATCTGGAAAAAACCTGAGAGATGCCCGCCAGGGGTTTGAGAAAAAGTTTATTTTGAAAACGTTAAAACAGTATGATTGGAATATTTCTAGGACTGCCCAGGCTTTGGGTATAGAGCGGAGTCATTTGCATCGTAAAATCAAGTCTTATGGGATAGAGGGGTGAGCCTCGAATTCGGTGCTTGCAGCAGCACTCAAGGCAGAATATGGTAGCGCCATTATGGCAGAAAAGATTACCCCTCGAGCTCAGGATTTTTCTGAATGGTATCAAGATGTAGTGCTTCAGGCGCGACTGGCCGACTATAGCCCTGTAAAAGGCTGCATGGTAATTCGGCCAAATGGATATTCAATTTGGGAGCAGATTCAAAAGGATCTCGATCGAAGGTTGAAGGAAACTGGAGTTAAGAATGCTTATTTTCCTCTTTTTATTCCAGAGAGTTTTTTGAAAAAAGAAGCTGAGCATGTCGAAGGGTTTGCCCCGCAATGTGCTGTAGTGACCTATGCCGGGGCTAAAAACCTCGAAGAAAAGCTGATCGTTCGACCCACCTCTGAGACAATTATTAATAGTATGTTTGCGAAGTGGATTCAATCGTATAGAGACCTTCCGCTACTCATTAATCAATGGGCTAACGTGGTGCGATGGGAAATGCGAACCCGCTTATTTTTGAGGACCACAGAATTTCTGTGGCAGGAGGGCCATACTTGCCACGCTACCCCGGAGGAGGCCGAACAAAAAGCCCGAGAAATGCTCCAGATTTACACTGTTTTCGCAGAAGAAATTTTAGCTATGCCAGTGATTCCAGGAATGAAGAGTGAAAGTGAAAGGTTTGCAGGGGCTTTGAGAACCTACACGATTGAAGGGATGATGCAAGATAAGAAGGCATTGCAAGCTGGGACTTCTCATAATCTGGCTTCAAATTTTGCTAAAGCATTTAGCACTCAGTTTTTGGACAAGGATGGAAAACAGAAGCTAGTTCATCAAACGAGTTGGGGGGTGTCTACACGACTCATTGGTGGAATGGTCATGACTCATTCAGACGATAAAGGGTTGGTTTTGCCTCCTCGACTTGCATCAACCCATGTCGTAATAGTGCCGATTTTGTCTAAACCTCAATCTAAAGATCAGGTTTTGGCTGCTGCAAAGGCACTCGAGGCAGAAATTCGCGGGACCTCCCAAAAATCAGTCCTACCCTACTCAGTGGGTGTTCATCTGGACTTAGATGAAACGAAACAGCCGGGTTGGAAATTTCATGAATATGAGTTGCTAGGTATACCGCTGCGAATTGAGCTCGGCCCAAGAGACCTAGAAAAAGGCCAAGTTGTAATGACCCGTCGGGACGATGGCAAGAAACAATTCATTGGAATCGCAGAAGTTCCGGATCGAGTAGTGATGACCTTGGAATTGATGCAAAGAGATTTACTGGAAAAAGCGCGTGCCTTTCGAGATCAAAATATTCTGCGAGTTGAAAATTACACAGAATTTCAAAGTCAAATAAATGAAACAGGTGGTTTTTTTGTTGCTCCGTGGTGTCAGGATAAAAGCTGTGAAGCAAAAGTTAAAGAAGAGACTCAAGCGACTATTCGATGTTTGCCGTTGGATGAAAGGTTTCAGCCGATTTCTGAGTCTGGAAAGTGCATGGTCTGTGGACAAGTAGGGCAAAATACTGTTCGTGCCATTTTTGCTAAAAGTTATTGAGTTGCTATAGTGCTCCAGAAAATGTTTTTGGGTTCGGGATCTAAATCCTTAGCACCTCAATACATTTTCTG
Organism: Oligoflexia bacterium; assembly: GCA_031386075.1. Taxonomy (GTDB): domain Bacteria; phylum Bdellovibrionota; class UBA1018; order UBA1018; family UBA1018; genus CAIYTD01. Next base: position 955 of record JANNCA010000301.1, on the reverse strand, counting down.
GAGCACTTGTCACAAAATGTATATCTGGAGCACTATATGCCTTTAAAAGATCGACTTCCGATGTCAAGTGAATCCTCAACTGAACTTATTGTTGCTCTCGATTTCGCTCGGGCAGATCGAGCCAAAAGTTTTGTTGAGCGCCTTCAGGGGATGCCCGTGATCTATAAGGTCGGACTCGAGCTTTTTATGAGCGCAGGTCCCGATTTTGTTCGCGATCTCATTCATAAGAAAAACCGAGTTTTCCTGGATCTTAAGTTCCATGATATTCCGAATACGGTTGCCCGAGCAGCTAAACAGGCTGCGCTTTTGCATGTCGAGATGTTTTCCCTTCATTTGGCAGGGGGCAGCGCCATGATTAGGGCCGTGTTAGATGAGTTTTCTAGTATTCCCGAGCTGGCTCCTAAAATTTTGGGGGTGAACGTGTTGACTTCATTTGATGATGTTCGTTGGGCTGAGGTGACCAAGACATTGACGGGTCATGCAGTGAGCGCAGCTGAATCAGCTATGAATCTGATCGAGCAAGCTACGGTCTGGGGGGTAAATGGTGTAGTGTGCTCTGCATTAGAGTTGCCTGAAATTCGCAGAGTTCACCCAGCTTTGTATACAGTTGTCCCTGGGATTCGGCCCTTGGGGTCTTCTATTAATGATCAGGCCCGGGTGACCACTCCGGCTCAAGCTAAGGAGAAAGGCGCGAGTGCTATTGTGGTGGGTCGTCCCATTACCGAGGCAGATCAGCCTGAAAAGGTAGTTGAAATGATTTTTAAAGAACTTAATTAGCGACTTCTCATTTTTCGAAAGTAGTATCAGACCTTATGTCCCTTTTTTTAAGAAATCCACATAGTGTTTTAGCAGTTTTAGAAACCAGACCTCAAGATGTGTTGGAGGTAAAAATCCCTCCCAAGGCATCCACAGAAGTCTGGGAAAAAGTCGCAAAAATCGCACGGGATCGCAAGAT
>JANNCA010000272.1:0-5031 GCA_031386075.1 Oligoflexia bacterium | reverse complement strand
TGATCAGTTAGCTATCCACTGCGCCCTCTAGTTCAATTTATATGCCTAAACGATGATATTGAATTTATTGATATTTATTTACTAATTATGTATAATAAATGAACACGTGTCTTTTTTAGCCCCAGCTAAAGAATCTCTCGCACAACTGAAGAAATGACCATAGGAGTGCGACCTCAATCACTGATTAACTCAATTTTCGAACGAGCTTCTTTTTTGCCTGATGTCTCTGGATCGCTAACTCAATAAGTTGGGTCAATAAGGCTGGGTAAGAAATTCCAGAATGTTCCCACAGCTTCGGATACATGCTAATGGAAGTAAATCCAGGAATTGTATTAATTTCATTAAAATAAAATCCCTCATTCTTCTGCCCGCTCTCCTGATCAATAAAAAGATCCACCCGAGCCATACCCTCGCACCCAAGCAATTGAAAAGCTTGTTGCGCCATTTTTTGTGCAATCTTGACTTGAGATGAATCCAGTTGAGCTGGAATCAAAAGCTTAGCTCCTTCATCATCGAGGTATTTCGCTTCATAGGAATAAAACTCATGCTTAGGAACAATCTCACCTGGAATACTCACTCGAGGTGGTTGAGCGGGATCCAAATCCTGAAGAACCGACAACTCAATTTCACGGACTTGCAATCCTCGTTCAACCAGAATCTTGGAGTCAAACCGGAAGGCGTCCTGAACCGCAGCCTCCAACTGAGAAGGATCTTTAACCTTATGAACTCCAACGCTAGATCCCATATTGGCGGGCTTGACAAAAACTGGATATTGCAGTTCATCGACAATTCTCTGACCCAGCTCAGCCCGGTTTCGCTTCCATGCATCTGGCCTAAGGGCGAGATAAGGCACGACAGGAATCGTATCTTGGAGAAGTTTTTTGGCAATTTCCTTGTCCATTCCCACTGCTGAGGCTAAAATCCCACATCCCACATACGCAATATCGGCTAACTCAAATAACCCCTGAATTGCTCCGTCTTCACAAAGGGGGCCATGCATGACGGGAAATACAACGTCAAACTCTTGAGAGCTGAATTCTTCCGTTGAGCCCGGTCCCTGCCCATTTGACACTAAACGAATCACCCCGACTCCAGAAAGGGTAGGCTGTAGAGATAAGGTCACCCGCGGCGAGTTCCGATCAATTAAAAGGACCTGATCTTTATCTACCTGTGTACTGAGAACCCACTCCCCCTGTGGATCAATCCCAACAGGAATCACCTCATACTTCTGAGAATCGAGATTACGAACCACGGAGGCTGCAGACCTCAAAGAGACCTCATGCTCACCGGATCTTCCCCCATAAAGCACCATCACGCGAATTTTCTGTGAATTTTTCATAGACAGCCCTTTCCTTAGCTTTTTCCTGAATCATGTACCATAGTGCCGAGGGTTGATTCAGCGGTCAATTCAGGTATTGATTCAAGTCCCTTTTCTCAGTATGGTTCTTCAAAGACTATCAACAAGGAAAGACTTATGTCCGAAATCAAAGGTACCCTTAGTTCTCATCTCTGGGATTCGAGCGATTTATATCGAAATGCTGTGATGCAGCTTCAAGAAGCTGCCAGCACGATGCACCTCGATCCAAATATTGCTGAAAGACTCCAAGTCCCTAAAAGAGCGCTCATTGTGAGCGTTCCTATCCGACTCGACGACGGGACCATTCGATGCTTCGAAGGCTACCGCGTCCAGCACAATATGACCCTTGGGCCTGGTAAGGGCGGTATTCGCTTCCATCCTGAAGTCAACTTGTCTGAAGTCGCTGGTCTCGCTATGCTGATGACCTTTAAATGCTCTCTTGTAGGACTGCCTCTGGGTGGCGCTAAAGGTGGAATTCGAGTCGATCCCACTAAGCTATCCCGTCAAGAAGCGCAGGCTCTGACCCGGAGATATACGAGCGAGATCAATATGATTATTGGTCCCGACAAGGACATTCCCGCCCCTGATGTTGGCACTGATGCCCAGCATATGGCTTGGATGATGGACACCTATTCTCAAGAAAAAGGATTCTCTGTTCCGGGAGTCGTAACAGGTAAGCCGATTGAAATCGGCGGTTCGCTAGGCCGAGCAGAAAGCACAGGCCGTGGCGTCGTTTATACGGTTCAACATGCTGCACAGCATTTGAAATCCATTGGTAAAAACTATCCAAAAATGGACACCTCCACGACTGTTTCCGTTCATGGGTTCGGAAAAGTAGGAGCCATCGCTGCTGCTGAAATTTACCAGCTCGGAACCAAGGTCGTGGCCGTGAGCGACGTCAGCTGTGGGCTCTACAACAAAAATGGGCTCAACATCCCTGACGTTGTTAGCTACATGAATAAAAACAGAACACTAGAAGGATACAAGGAAGCAGACGGTATTTCCAATAGTGAATTATTAGCCACTCCTGTGGATATTTTAATTCCTGCTGCGATTGATGGAGTCATTACAGCTCAAAACGTATCTCAGGTGAATGCCAAGATCATCGCTGAAGGCGCTAATGGTCCGGTCACTACCGAGGCTCTCAATCAGCTCGAAGAACGAGGAGTCTTCATTATTCCTGACGTTCTCTGCAATGCAGGGGGTGTGATCGTGTCCTACTTTGAGTGGGTTCAGGGAATTCAAAACTTCTTTTGGAGCGAAAATGAAGTGAATGAAAAACTGGCTGAAGTCATGTCGAGTGCCTTTAAGAAGGTCATTGACACCCAGGCTCGGTATCGATGTGGGATGAAAACTGCTGCATTGATTGCCGGAGTCGATCGCCTGAATCGAGCGATGCTCCTTCGAGGCTTGTTCCCATAAAATAAAAACTGAAAATGTCAGAGTACCTTTTAGGGCTATTGTAAATTCTGGATCATGACCTGTTGCGACTTAAATTGCTGTTCCCGGAGCAACAGGTCATAGTCCAGAATTTCCGTTATTCGAAGGATCGCTTTAATCCCAGTTCTTTCATTTTGAGTTGAAGTCCTTTTCTAGACAATCTCAGCTTCTCAGCTGTGTGTGTTACGTTCCCACCCATTTCTTCGAGGGCTTTTTCAATCAAGTCACGCTCCAAAGCCTGCGTCTTTCTCCTCACAATCTGCTTCAGGCTAATAGACGACTCTTCTTCTGAGTCGACCCCTCGACTCGAATGGGTTGGAGCGAGTTCATCAGGTAGATCCACCACAGTCAATATATGCCCCTCACACATCAACATCATTCGCTCCAAGACGTTTTCAAGTTGGCGAATATTCCCCGGCCAAGAATGGGCTTCGAGCGCCGCAAACGTATCAGGAGTTAATCCAGTAATCTGTTTTTTTAATTTATCATTGAACTGAAGTAGAAAATAACGAACGAGAAGTTCAATATCTTCTCTTCTCTCCCTGAGAGCGGGGAGATGAATCGGAACTACATTCAAACGATAGAACAGGTCTTCTCTAAATCGCCCATTCCTCACTTCAGCTTCCAAATCCTTATTCGTCGCAGTCACGATACGAACATCTACTTGAATCGTATTCACGCCACCGACCCGCTCAAACTCTTGCTCCTGAAGAATCCTGAGCAGCTTCACCTGCATTTCCATCGGCATTTCGGCCACTTCGTCTAAAAACAGAGTGCCTTCATGAGCCAACTCAAATCGTCCTGGCTTTGAAGCAACTGCCCCGGTAAAAGCGCCCTTTTCATATCCGAAGAGTTCGCTTTCAATCAAAGTAGCTGGAATGGCGGCACAGTTAATTTTTACAAAAGGCTTATGGATTCTCAATGACTGGCGATGAATTTCAAAGGCCACCAGTTCTTTGCCAGTCCCACTTTCTCCCCAAACGAGCACAGTGGAAGGAGATTGAGCAATTTTTGAAATGACCTTAAAAACCTCCTGCATCTGAGTGCTTGAACCAATAATCGAAGAAATGGCGGGCTGTACAGGACCAGGATGAAGCGAGTTACCTACGGGAGGGCTCACGGAAAGGCTGGGTAATGAAGCCAAAGGCCCATTGCCAAAGTATATAATCGGTTCTTTTTGTCTTTGCCTATGGGTGGCAACTGCCTTTTGAACCACCGTCAAAAGCTCAGTTTGCTCAAAAGGCTTCGTTACAAAATCAAAAGCCCCTCTTTTGAGTGCAGTCACAGCAGATTCCACCGTACCATAGGCCGTAATGACGACTACCGGAACTTGGGGTTGATTCTTATGACAAAAGTCCAAGATCTCCATCCCTCCGGGCCCGGGCATATAAAGGTCCGTGACCACCACATCCACATCCTCAGAAGCAATTGCATCCAAAGCCTCAACACTATCATTGAATACCACAGCCTCAAATCCGGCCCTCTCCAACATAGCTTGAATTACAAACGTAATATTTTTCTCATCGTCTACAACCAGAACACGTCCTAACACAGTCGCTTACTCCTTTATTGGTAAGAGCGGAAGGATTACGGAAACCCTTGTATACCGATCTTCTTCACTCAACACCTCAATTCGTCCTCGATGCGCCTCAATGATTTTATGGGAAATAGACATCCCAAGACCAGTCCCTTGCGGTGAAGTTGTAAAAAAAGGAATAAAAAGCTTATCCAAATGTTCTTTTTTTATTCCTCGTCCATTGTCTTCTACTGAGAGGACCACCTCGCTCAGAGTCAACTCTCCCTCAACACTCATGGATACTCGAATCATTCCACGTTCGCGCCCATCGAGAGCATTTTGTGAGTTTTGAATCAAGTTAATCAAAACTTGCCTCAACTGCTCGGCAGAGGCCATTACCCGAGCCGGAGTGCTTGCACGACTGAACTCTACATCAATTCCGGTTCGTAGACTAGGCTTCATCAATTCCAGCGTTTTCTCAGCAAGTTTACTCAAGTCGACAGAATGAAACTCTGAACTTGGGGGCTTTGAATAGTCCAAAAACTGTGTCACCACCCGATTCAATCGATCTACTTCTTCAATGATGACTTTTAAGAACCGACTTTCTGGGCGATTGGATGAAGGGTCTAAAAACTGAGCAGCGCCCTTGATTGCACCGAGGGGATTTCGAATTTCATGAGCTAGCCCAGCGGCCATCTCCCCGAGGGCTGCTAGCCGT
>JANNCA010000239.1:0-2356 GCA_031386075.1 Oligoflexia bacterium | reverse complement strand
GCATCCAACCCGGGAAACGAAGTTAAGGGGGCATCACCGTCTGAAAATACGGATAGCGCTGACCCTGCTTCAACTCCCCCACCTGCAAAGAGTGAAAATGAAAAATCTGAAGCGGATCTCGTCGCAGAATTTGAAAGAATGCTTAAGGACTAGTTCGGTCGCACCCTTCAGTGCGATAGTGAGTGCGATGATCGGTGCGTGGATCGGTGCTATGCCCCATTCGGGAGCTTGGGCAAACACCCGTCCCGATCTCGTCTCCGTACTCAAGAAGGAAATTGAAAGCCAAAGACAAAACCCTTCTTCTTTTGAACTTCTCACCCAAAACTGGGAGACGCAGTATGGACTCAAAGCATTTCAACCCCTCATTCAAATTGCTTCCAATCGATTCAGCTTAGATGCGGATCGTTATATCGCCCTCATGAGTGCAGCAAAACTCGGTGGCCATGGATCGATCTCTGCACTGATGCCTTTTTTACATGATCGATCTTGGATGATCCGAGGCGCAGCACTTCGTGCTCTTTCTGCGGTGGGAAACTCCCAAACGGGAGAGTCAATCATTCCCTTGCTTCGGGATCCTGCTCTTGTGGTGAGGACTGAGGCAGTCGAGGCTGTGAGAATCCTGAGACCCCGAGGCGCTGCAGAGGCGCTCATTGCCACACTCGAAGACGGAGACAATTACCGTGCAGGTAAAGCACAATGGGTTCCTCAAAAAGCCTTGCTCGCACTCACGACGCTTCACGCTTCTGAGATGATTTCTCGACTCAAACCTTTTTTAGGGAACCCACATCACAGCCGAGATGCAACTTTCAGGAAACAAGTTCAACAAGCTTTAAATTTACTCGAGGGAAGAGACGCGCAAGAGACTCCTACCACAAACTAAAAATAAGAAATGGATCGGGTCCTGATGACTTCGGAAGCAGAGATCCGAAGTCGCACCAGTACCCGATCCATTTCTTTATTTAGCGTTACTCATTTCTTCATCGATCACTTCAGAGAACGACTCGATAGGCAATGCTCCACTCAAGATCTGACCGTTAACAAAAAAAGTTGGAGTTGATTTCACTCCAATTTTTTCGCCGTATTCAATATCTTTCTGAATGTAATCTGAGAATTTTTTAGAATCGATACATTCGTTAAATTTCTTGAGATCAGCACCCGACTCTTTTGCATATTTATCTAGACTTGCTTTATCCAACTTCTCTTGATTTTTAAATGCCAAGTCATGAAATTTCCAAAACTTGTCACTTCCCTGATCATTGACACACATAGAAGCTTCTGCTGCAGGCCGAGCCTGTTGATGCATCGGGAGAGGAAACTGTTTAAAAGCCAATTTCACCTTCCCACCATATTTCTTTTTGATCTGACTCACGGTTTCAGCTGCCTTCGAACAGAAAGGACATTGGAAATCAGAAAATTCAATGACAGTGACGCTAGCTCCTTCTTTACCAAAAACGGGAGCTTGACCGACTTCTACATTGACCAGCATCTTGGGCTTATTGAAATAAACCTCAACAGGATTTCCCTTCGTAAGTTTAGCCAAATATTCATTGACCAAATCTTGTTTCTTAATCGTTTGAAGGTAAGTGGTAATTCTCTCTTTAATCTGAGGATTAATTTGAGTTTCAGGAATGTGCTTTTCAGCTACAAATTTCTTGTAGTCTTTATCAGAAATTTTAATTTCTCCACCTGAGATTTTTTTGGCAACAAAATCATCCAAACTCATGTTCGCTTTCTTAGCTTCAGCGCCAATGAGCCGATCCACCATCAACTTATTCACTCGTTCCATTTTGAGGTCGTACTCACGCTTCTTCAGCTCAAAGAAGTCGAGTTTATCATCGCCAATCAACGCTTCCTCAGTAATCTCTTCATCCCCAATCTTTGCTACAACTCCTGGTTTTGGAGAGTCCTTGTGAACCAAATTTGGCTTTGCTTTGGCGTGATCAGTACATGCCGTGATCAGAAAAAGTGATGACACCACTGAGAAGCCAGCGACCATACCAAAAGAGAAATATCTCTTGCGAAACCCGAAGTAACTCACGCTTGTGCCTCCATCCCCATTTGAGGAGATAAAAATTAATATGTTTCAAAAGCCTTTAAATATTAAAGCTTCGTGCCATTAAATGCAATTGTAAATGCAAAGGCCATTTGCAAAACAAAAAATGCAAAGCAGAATGAAGAACGCTCTAAAAAGAACGAACTAAATCATGCAGTCGAATCAATCCCTGCCACAATCCCGCAGCATCCACAACGGGCAAAACAGAAATTTGACTTTGACGATCCTCCATGAGCTCTAATGCGGTTTTAGCCAACATCTCGGAATCAGCGGTAATAGGCCCACGGGTCATCACTTCCCCAG
>JANNCA010000216.1:0-18074 GCA_031386075.1 Oligoflexia bacterium | reverse complement strand
TTTCCATGTAAAAGGTAAAGGCGCCATTCTCTCCAATCACAGCATCAATGGGCCAAAACCGGGCGAAATGATCACACCATCCGGCAGGCCGCCCCGTAACGGGAACCACTGCGAACCCCGCTTCTTTAAGCGCCCAGAGCGCTGAATAGGCTTCATGAGTCAACTTCCCGTCCGTCGACAAAGTATCATCGATATCCAAGCAGACTCCTCGAATTCGCTTGAGTTCACTGCAACTCGGATCATCTAACCCCTGGGGCCAGGATTGAGGCTGAGCCTTTGGCGTCTGGGAAGCTCTTAATTCTTTGACATTTTTACCGGACAATTGAGATGGCAATGAGTCTTCTCCTTTTCACAGGGCTCAACATGAATATTCACTGAAGCATGTTGAAAAACATCCATGATTTTCGATTCGATTTGATCACAAAGTGAATGAGAGTCCTCGACAGTCATCTGACCACAAACGACCAAATGAAAATCAATATGGCGGGTCACCCCACTCTTCCGGGTGCGGAGCTCATGTGCATTGATCTTCATTCCTTCAACTGAATCTAACAGCTCTCGAATCTGCAGAATTTCATTATCCGGTAACTGAGTATCTGACAACTCTAGAATGGCGCACTTCACTTGCCTGAGAGAAAGAGCCAAAATATAGGCTGCAACAACAAATGCGATGAGTGAATCTAAGATCAGCCAACCCGTCCATTTCAACAAAACCAAACCCAGCAAAACACCCAAACTTGCAACCACGTCCGAAAGAAAATGAAGAGCATTTACATAAATCGCTGAACTCTCCGTTTCCCGCGCAGCCATTTGATTTTGCCGATAAGTCCAATAACTCATCAGTATCGAAACGCTAATCACCGCAATAGCAATCCCCTCGTGATGAATCGGACGAGGATGCCAAAGGTGCATGCCCCCTTCATAAATGATCAAAGCTGCCGCTAAAACGAGCAGTAGAGATTCGAAAAGACTCGACAACGTTTCGATCTTGCCATGACCGAAAGGATGATCTTCGTCTGCAGGCTTTCCCGCTTCGCGCACGGTAAAGAAAGAAACAGCGGCTGAAATGAGATCCAAAAAAGAATGAAGCCCTTCTGAAAGCATTCCTACCGAGCTGGAAAGATAAGCAGTACCCAACTTCAGCACTGTCAAAAAAACAGTCACGCCTAAAGCAAGGGAAGCTGCTCGAAACCGGATTTGCGTCTTAATGGTAATAAACGACCCCTCCCGATAAATAGGTACTCGTATTGCTCAAGCCTACCCCCAACTCAACAACACTTCTAAAGTGTTGACTATGTTGGAATAATGCTCCAAACGCAAGACTAGCAATTGCCTGATATGTACCCTGAGATAGAGCAATTCCAATAGGAACTGCGACAAAGGGTTCAATAGGAATACTGCCACCTAAAGTCAAATTCTTATGAACATAGGGAGTCCCCGCTAACTCAATACTTCCTGCCGCGGGCAATTGCACATAAAGCGCACCCAGCCCCAGCCCTATGCCTGGCTGGTTATCGATGTCTGGGAAAATATCAAAAGTAAAACTCCCCCCGACTCTAAATCCTCGACCAGAACCCCCCGTCCCAAGGATTCCCACAAAGTTATTTATATCCGAGACCCCTTGAGTGTACTTAAGATTCACCCCCACGATAGCCGGGCTCGAAAACTGAACCTCTGGCTCAACTCCGACCGCAAATTCACCCATAGGTACAAAATGCGGAAGGTTAAAGACCCCTGCCGAGGACCGTGAGGGATCGAGTAAAACAAAGAAACCCATCAAAAACCTGAGGCATGTTCTTATTGTGATTGGATGAATCATGATGTGAAGTTCTCCCTTGAAGGTCAAATTCTTCTGGTTCAGCTCCCAAGTCAAGCGGTAATGGTTGACAGATGCTCCAAGATTACGTAATCAAAGACCACCTATCCTCCGTATCTTACGGTCGTATTTTGCGAACCTTTTTTACGGTAAGTTTTAGGCCTTATTTTGACAAATAGTTTCTATGGTGGCCATAGCTCAGTTGGTAGAGCACCGGATTGTGATTCCGGTGGTCGCGGGTTCGAGCCCCGTTGGTCACCCCAAAGCTTTAGACCTCCTGCCTAACAAAACGGCAGGAGGTTTTTTATTTCAGGTACTTACAATTCAACCACTTACGATTTTGTAGAGGCTTCGACATTTCCAAATCAGTCGCAAGATTTCGCGATTTGTCTATTTTTGGTCTACAATTTGTCTACACTTCAAAAACCAAAACGCAGTCTGGACGGGCTTTTCGCCGAGTCCAAATTTAATTCTTTGTTGTTGTGCAGTTGGCATCAGACAGAAAGGAGGCACAGCTATGTCCAAAATTTCTAGCTAGCCCTAAAAAGAAAAAGCCCACTCGATGAAAAGTGGGCTCTTTTAAATTTCATGCGGCAATCAGTCTATCTCGTTGGCACTTGAACGACTGATCTTCCGCTCCAACCGGGATTTTCATTTCGAAGATCCCTGGCGTGAACTCCTCTATGCTCGCGGAATTCACGTCAAATGTCAAACCGAATTTGAGCACAAGTCGGCGTTGATCTGCTGCGCCGCTGGGGGAAGAAAAATGAATCATCATGGTGACGGCGTTCAAAATGAGGAGCCTAATTTTAAGGGACCTAAAATTGAGGGGCCTAATTTTGAGGGAGCTAAAAATGAGGAACCTAAAAATCAAGGACCCACTCCCAACGAAAAGGACAGACCATTCGTTCAGGTCAATCAGGCTGCTGTATTTCAATTGCTGCAAGAGTTAGATGCGAGTGATTTTAAAGTCTTCTTCTTTTTGACAATAAGGGCCTACGGTTGGGAGGAAAAAACTCGGCGAGTCGGTGATGGCATCACGCGAGCCTCAGGAACGTTCGTAGCGAAAGGAACAGGTCTTTCCGAAGCGACCTCAGAGAAATGCATAAACACGCTCAAGCAAAAAGGCTTGATCTCGAAGTTTCACCATTCTTGCAAATGGGGAAACACCTACCAGGTCAAGCCCACACTCCTGCGGCAAGGTTCAAATGAAATAGAGTCTCTAGAGGACAACAAGAAGCACCGGAAAACCAAGGAGCCCAAGCCAGAGGAGCCTAAAGAGCCAGCTAACCCGAAGGTCTCCAAACCTGAACCTATTCAACGTGAGGAGCCTAAAAACGAGGGACCTAAAATTGAGGTCCCTAAAAACCACCACCCTAGCACCCTAGGAAATAGGCCCCTAGGAGCCCAAAATTTGGGGACAAATATAGATTCTAGATATTTAGATCTCTCTCTCAAACTCTCTCTCACGGAAATTTTCGAAAATTATTTTTCCAAAATCCGAGCACCGATGACAGAGAAGAAAGAGCGAGATTGTTGGGCTCAAATCCAAAATAAAAATCCAGATGTCACCAGTGAAGAGTTCTTGGAATGCTTTAAACACGTATCCGAGACCAAGGACTCGAAGGGTAACCCAATCTGTATGAAGTTCCTCTGGATGGCTAATGGCTTCGACACTATCTTGATGGACGCTAGGCAACGGATTCGATCCAAGCACCGCCGAGAAGAAGAGCAAAAAAAGGCTGAGAAAGCGGCTCAAGAAGAGGCAATCTTAGAGCAGCAAACCTCTCCAGAAGACGCAAGACTTGCCAAAGAAGCGATTCGAGCTTTACTGGGTTCAAGTTTCTTAAAACCGCTGAACCCTCCACAACACCAGCAGCAATCAGAACAGGAGCGGCGAACGTTCCTACTCTCTCAGGCCAAGCAGATCCAACAAATTGAGAAGTTCGGAAATTTATAACTAGGGGAATCCATGAATACGGAAAAAACTGATCGAAAACAGCGATATTATCAAAAGCATCGAAACAAGATTTTAAAATCTCTCAAAGACAAAAGAAAGCCTTCCAAGCAAGAGCCTGTTGCATTCGTTCTTGGCAGAGCTTTTCAGCGGATCTCTTCACTCGTCTTGCAATTTATTTGGCAAATCATTCGGCAAGACCTTGAGAAACTTCTTTTAGCCTTCCTCGTCCTGAACTGCACAGGCTTTCTCGTGTTTGAGTCAGCCCGAACTCTGGCAGCCATCGAGGGAGATGGAGCGTTTTGGAAAGCAATGCTTTGCGAATTGGTCCTCGTCGGAGCCTCTATGCTGGTTGTGTCCACGCGAACAATGCAGATTCTGCGATCTGTAGTCCTTGTCAGCATCACTGCTCTCTCGCTGCTCAACACGATCGGGGGGCCACTCACACATCTTTCTCAGGCGAGACAGAATGCGCAATTGAAGGCTGAGGAGGTTTTGATCCTGGATCGCACTACAGAGCAAAAGCAAACACTTCTGGTGAGGTATCTCGCCACTGATCGGATATCGGGAGCACGACGGATTGAATCAGAAATCGCATCGCTTTCCGATCGAATGACTCAAGTCAAACGAGAGCTTGCAGGACAGAAGTCTGAATCTATTCTCGCTCTCGGATTTGGAATCACCGTCTTATTCCGATTGGTCATTATGGCGGCGAATATCGTTTTTGCAAATCGACTCGGTCACCTAATCCGGGAGAATCGTGTCCCGACACGTACTAAATTGGTACTCGTTAGGACATGAAAAAAGAGACAGCGTCCTAACATTCCGATGTTGGGACGCTTCCGAAAACCGCACGCAGAGCCGAAATCTGGGATGTTTGGACATGTTAGGACGGTGGGTGTGAGACCATGAGCTGGAATGGAAATACTGATTCCACCGCGAAGGGTTTGGAACTGCCTGATCTGATATTTTGATTCCCCTGGTCCTACGTGGGGAGCCATATATTACGTCGAGCGGCAAAAGGCTGGAGAGAGCCTAAGATTTTCTTCGTGGACCATTCTTTTTAACGTCAGTCCTATTTATCCTTTTGGTAGTCGTACATGCTGACGACTTTTTCCATGACAGCGGCCTCGGTAGGAATAAACTTTAAAATTTCAGTCGCACCGGCTTCATCGATACCAGCAAGTCGTATGTAGCGTTGCATTGTTTTCAAATCTCTCCATCCACAAATTTTCATGACAATGGTCGCAGGAATGCCCCCAGAGATGAGCTGCGTAGCAAAACAGGCGCGTAAGGTATGAAATTTTATGGAGGGGAGCCGATTACTCTCACAGAATCCCCTTAGGACCCTCGCTTGTTCGCCTTTGTCCCATTCCCAGTGTCTTGGAAAGATATAGTCTTCCGATTTCTTCTGTTCAATCTTTAGATCGTGAATCAAGAACCAATAGAAATCGCTTGAGACCGGTACCGTACGCCAATACCCAGCCTTTGTAGGTCCTGATTCCTTGAAACGAGTATTCCAGCTCCTGCGGACTCGAATAAAACCGTATCGCTTCTTATCAAAAGGGAGTTGATCTTGTGCAATGGCCTCATCTCTTGAAATCACCTCAACGTCGGATTTCCTGAGCTGGTGTAGTTCGCCGCTGCGGCACCCGGTAAGTACGGCACCCACCCAAATGGGATACCATGAGTGATTTTGTTCCTGAGCATTCTTGAGTAAGCTTCGAATTTCTTCTCTGGAAAGAATCTCTGGCTTTTTTTCTTCTCGACTCGATTCGATTTCAAGTCCAAAAACGGGGCTCTGTTGAACACCATTAATCAACCTTTCTTCAATTCCCCAAGTATAAATCATGTTGATGGTATACTTCAGCCCTCGACAGAAGCGTGCGCTTCGACCGGACCCTTGAGCGAACCGAATGACATCCCTTCCATCAGCACGATTAATTTCAGATGCAGGACGATTTAGCCAAGTTTTGGTGTAATTTCGAAGGACTGCTTCGTAATCCATTACAGTGGTCCGAGCGAGTCGTTTGGTTGGGTGCAATTCCTTTTGTCGAACCCACCGCTCGATAACCTCAAGCCAGGTAGCTCCATTGGATTCCTGCTTGACTACCTCCTCAGATAATTCACGAATGAGTCGCTTTTCTTCGACGTGAGCTTGGCGCTCACTTTCGATACCAGTCACTCTCTTTTGTACTCGAATGCGTCGATTCTTAGGGCTTCGCAAGCCAATATAGGCTTGCCAAAAAGTCTTTCCATCTTTTTCATATTTTGAAACTGCCATGAATCCTCCCAGTTAATGAGTTCAGGATTCAAGCACTCGATCAAGTTCGACCCTTCGAAAATAAAGCCTCCGCCTCAGTCTCCTGGGCCGGATGTAACCCCGACTCACCATGATTCTAAGTGCGTTAGGCGTCTTCCTAAGATAGGTCGCAGCCTCGGAACAATTCAACCAGGTCAGGCGATTAAAGTCCGTCTGATCTAGCTCCAGCTCAGTCGCGTCTATAATATTAGTCATTTACATACTCCTTTGCCAAGGGGTTTTTGATCGGAAAATCATCTGGAGTTACAAAAAGAGATTGTTCCTTCTTTCTACGATTCAGAAGGCCAAAGACTTCACGGCCAGCAGAATGATCCCATCGAACGAATTCCTGGGAAGCTCCAGCCACGTCTCCGACGTTGAGCTTTCTGAGGAGTGTTGAAGTCTCAAAATGGGGAATACCAATGTTGTAGGCCAATGAGATCAGGGCGCACATTTTGTTTTCACCACAAGAAACTTGAAGTAGTGACAAGATGGCATTTTCCACTTCTGCAATATCCCGACGGATCCACGCTTCGGCTTGATCTTTCGTGATAGTCATTCCAAGTTTGATACCTTTGGTTGTGCCCCATCCAATTGTTGGGACACCACCCACGTCGAGGTAGGTCTTGGGCTTGAAACTTTCGAAGCCCTTGATCAAGTCAATAGCCTTCTGGTTTGGAATGGGTTGCGTCATATCTATCCTTGTCGACTGCATCTTCGAATTGATCCATCAGCGCAGGATCGGAGGGAGAGTAGCGAATGGCCTCTTCGGCTTTTTCAGCGGAATCATTCAATTTGGCTTGTTCGTCTGCAACTCGCTTTAGCTCAAGTGCCCTTTCGTCGTTCTTTGAGAAATATGCCTTCAGGAGCAGAAGCAGAATTTGAAACGCGACCAGGAGGAGGGCTACCATTGAGCGTAGGAACCATTTCGCGGTTTCGGGTTTGATTCGAGGTAAACGCGATAGCCAGTTGTTACTTTTAACGTCTGATTCAGTTCGGTCTTCCATATCCAGTAGAACGCCTCATCGTCTTCATTCTCAATGAGAGAGGTGTATTCTTTTCTCACTACAAACATTAAAATTCGGCCTTCGCTAAAAGTAACACGCTCAATTCCGTCCGGGCCTTTGTAATGAGTTCTGATTGAAACTGAGTAGGTACCTCTGTCAGAGATATCAAATGCCTCTTTGTTTACAATCTCGTACCAAGGAATTTTGATGAGAGCCTCACCCTTTGGGATCGCCTTTTCCAAAGTCGGTCTACCATCAGCAAAAAATACTCTCACGAAAGTGCAAGCATCCCCACTGCAGTCTAACTGTGGGGGCGTGTGCACAATAATAAATTCATTTCTGGTACTCTGTGCCTCAGCTTCCCGACAGACAAGGTAGCCAGATCCTGCGAGTTGCTGCCCACATCCAGACATAATTGCGGTCAGGTCATTTGCTTGAATGGCACTTTGTGGGTCCAATATCTTGCTTGAGTGAGAGCAGGAGCAACCCAAGAACAATAGTAAAAATACAGAAAGAAATTGCATCGACAATGTCCTTTGAGGGGGAAGGCCCACCGGACCAGAAGAGGGGGACAAGTCCAGTGAGCCTTGGGGTTAGGGAGACAAGGAATAAAACTCTGCCATGATGAAAACTAAAGAGCCTATGAGTAAAAATTGATAAAGCCGATCTAACACAACGTACCTCTTGCTTAGGATCTCGCGGGTCCTTGCGGAGGACGACTGGCATCCGCCTTGGGTTGGGCTGGTAATTCGGATTCGATGATTTTCACTACTTCGGGTTCCGCCTTTTTTGCCTCGCCTCTCAAAACGTTGTAGATGAGCTTTGCAACTCCAGAGGCTCCCCATGCCGGTTTGAAAGATAGAATTTCACTCATAATGAGAAGTAAAATTACAGAAATGACGCCCATGTTGGCTTGAATAAAAGTTGATATTTTTAATAGATCCATTTGAATCCTCCTAGGATTTAGCCAAAAAATTTAAGGAAGCGATTGAGAATGTCGAACAATCTCCAATTCTATTTTTGTGGGTGTGTGAGTTTTCGAATTTCAATCGCTTCCTATTCGACATGAAGCAACGTACTTGAACTTTGAAATGTACAATAGTGTCGAAAAGGGCATTTTTTAGACAGAAACTCGAGTCTGATTGAAGATACCTAATTTTACACCGATGAGGTCTCCGTAGATCATTTTATTAAAAAAGTAATATATTTGCCCATCCGGGTTAGCAGCTAAGATCACTGGAGGCATCGGTATGGTTAGAAAGAAATAAAAAGGCCATGAGACTGATGCTGAAGCCCACTGCTCTGGAGGAACTCCTTGTAGCATGGGTTGAACCAATGACATGAGTGCTTGAAGGACCCCATAGTCGGCAAAGTAGGAGAACTCTCCTGAGTGCGAGATACCCTTCTCCGTGAGAGAAAACGTATAGGGCGACGCGGACGTTGATCTCTTTATTAAGTAATTTGAATTTATTTTTCTAACAATTGAAATTGCGTCGGTTCGACTCATATTCGGAATTTCTGGAAGCCTGATCGCTTGGTAGCCTTTGATGCTGTGATCATTCGATATTGGGCTTCCAAAAGATGAAATTTTTTCTAAAAGATCATCTGACGATAGAATCGTAGCTATGTTTCCGAAGTTGGAACTCGAGGTGTCTAGATCGTAAAGCGCATTAGAAAAACTCATGTATTCATATGATTTCGGGGGCCAAGCAAAAGGCTTGAAAGCATCAGGAAGATGTTCCACTGAAAGATCAATTGGCTTTTTGAGGGCTATGTCGTGATATAGATGGAACGAAATACTCTCTCCTGGCCTTACGACCAGACCTGGAATTGCTACAGGATTTCCGCTGTAGTCCCCAATCTCTCCTAAGTCTACTCCGGTGCCTTCCATTATTTTCTGAATGCAAGTAGCAAGCTGATCCAGCCTGGGTGAAAGCTCCAACTTTCTTTCAATGGGCGCACACACCTCGTCTTGAATGGCATTAAACCAATCATAGCTCATGACGGTATTGGGAGTGATTGTTCTGGAGTTTGGATTCATTCGAATCATGATGGTCTCCTCATGGCGTGAAAATGCGAAAAGACAAGGCGTGTTGGACGTAAGAAGCAAAAGGAACTCGAGATCACTGACAGATACCCCGAAGGGGAAATACCGATATGGAATTTAGTTTCATCGAGAGTGCCGTTTGGAGAATCATTCGATGAAGGGAGGGAAATCAGACTCAATCGGTCTGATCCTACCACTGCTTTTCCAAATGAGTCATTTCCAGTGAGCAATGATGAGAGCCATGTTCCGATTTTATCTTGGTAGATGAGGGTAATGACTTGGCTATAATCTAGGCAAAATGGAGCTGTGGGCGAATAGTATCCACCTATCCAGGCATCCTCACTATGCGAGTTGTCAATATACTGAGTGAAATGGGAAAGACGAAAGGTCACTGCCCAGTTATGAATCGGATCAAGTTGAAAATTCTCAAGGAGACGGGTGATTCGGGTACTATTCCAAACTTCAACAGGATCTTTTCTGGGTGTACATTGAAATTCAAGTGACCACTTCCGAGGAGATTCTAAGCAAATCTTTTCGAGCGCGCCATAAAATTGGTGACTGTTCTCCTTAGATGGAGATCCTCCCATGAACTCAATGACGTTGCAAAGTTCCTCCTGCATTTGCTCGTAAAGAGCGTATCTTCGTCCGTCTGTTTTGATTGCAAGAACTGCCGGATCAACTGTAATCATGGGGTGGCCCTCAAATATCGGAAGTGGGATAGAGTGAGTGATCCCTGATGCAAGTCACCGTCAAGAGTAGACGTTTGATATTGAAGCTTTCCTCCAGCAGAAATACTCAAAAAGTGGGGACCTGGTAGTAGTGTGATGACTGGAATGGGATCGGGCTGCGGAGATGCTGGTACTGGAATAGTAGGATGGGTTGGCTGCGTGGGTTGCACCTGTGCCTGGATATCTACCTTGATAATGGCAGGGTCAAATTGGGTAAGAAGCGACCAACTGGATGTAAACGAATTAAATACAGCAACATGAGAAGTCATAAAAGTCATGTCGGCTTTTGTCGTGTGTCTGACTGAAAGAGCATTGAAATAGACTGCTTTCAACTTTGACTTATCAAAGGGGTCGATGGGCAAATCGGTTGCCGTCTTAACTCCGTTTGAAATAGCAAATGTAATGGGCGCGACGCCGTAGTTGTAGATATCCAGAATGGCCTTCAGGAGCTGACCCTCGTCTTTTGGATCAAGAGAGATTCCGCGAGTCATAATGACATTTACTATCTCACTTTGAACGGAATTGAGCCAATCTGCTGTCACACGTGTAGCAGGGGTATCCGTCAGTGGGTCACCTGATTGAAATCGTCCATCGGGAGTAGCATGATCTGCTTGGGATATTCTAAGCATTGAGATTCTCCTTTTTTCGATAAAGAAATTTCGCTTGGGTATGAGCGGGAATGAGGCTTTTGACATGCCGCTCGAACTCATCGTCTCGCCAATAGGTCAAAGAGTCTCCAGCACGAAAGCCCGCGCAGAGGTGCTGTTCGGCAATAATTTGTGTCTTAACTGTGATCATTCCGATTAAATCTGGATCTACAATCGGCTCAATACCCATGTCATCTTCAGTAGGGTCATGAATTGTAAATATCGAATAACCTAGTGCTCTGAGTCTCTGCTCGATATAGGATCTGCTTAGATTACCTTCTCGATTCAAAATAGAGGCAATCGCTTGCTTTTGCTGATCCAATGATTTTAACAGGGTTTCCTTGAGTCCTAAGAGCGTCATGAATCGAGATGGGTTTTCCTCATATGAAATAAAATTTGGAATACTCGTTAGGAGCTGAAAAACTCGCTCGAGTTCATCTGAAAGTGCAAGGAGAAGACGATGAAAAGCGCTGCCGGACTTGATTTCCCAAAAGTGCCCAGGAGGGAGTAAACTTCCTAGGACTAAGAAGAACTGCATTTGAGCCCTCCAAATACGCCAATTTGATTTTCTCCGACTAGAATGTCGCTTGCAGGAGAAGTCATCTTAAAATTGTCGTGCTTCAAAACTCCTGAAATCAGCTGAGTGAGTCTCACCGGTGGAATTCGATCACCTGGCGCTACCTTGCGCACAAAGAAAAGTTTGAACGCCTTTTCAAGGGCTGCCTGTGCGCCTTTTTGGGTCGGCATTTGAACTTCAATGGGAACCACGACTTGCTCCAGCGGCTGATATGAAACTCGAGTTCCAAGAGGCTTTTTAAGCTTAAGACTATCTTCCACTTGCTTGCCAAAATCAGGGGAAGGAACCACGTGATCCGCGTCGGTGGTCAAAAAAGATACATTGATGGCAAAGGACTTGGGTTCAGGTCGCACCCAAACATTTCCAACTCCCGGAACTTCTTGCGCCCAATGCTTGTAGTCGGCTTCATTTCCACCTTGTCCTGGATGCCTGAGCCTTCGAAGGAGTCTGGAACGAAGTGTGTCATCGTCCTCCTCTTCAAAACCACCCATGATCCCGGCATCTAAAACCACCGCCTCGCGTTTCACATCTGAAATAGATGTGATGAGCGTTAAGGTAGTGCCTAATGTACTAGAAGACGTTAAGTTTCCATTGGGGCCAGTATCCGTGGCAATGACCTTTGCAAAGGTAAATCCTGAGTCCTGAATGGTTGCGCCCGCGATGAGTGTATAGGTGGCTCCATCTGGGCGAGAAAATATTGCATCTTTTGGAATGGCCTTCCCAGGCGCGCCGTCAATTCGAATTGCGCCCGTAGCTTGAGTTCTTCCTCGACGTTTTATTCCAAAAAATCCTGCTAAGCGATCGAGGTTTTTTCCTTTTGCGGTATCAATGAACCATTCCCTCACCCAATACTCAATGGTTCCATAAAGAAGGTATACAGACCCCGCCAGGCCAAAAGAGAGGGCAGAAAGAACACTCGCCTTTTTCATGGGGAGTTGAATCCCTAAGCGACTTGCAATGTCAGATTGAATCCGAGTGATGAGGGTTTGAAGTGAAGGCTTAGAAAATTCCATTTAATCCTCCAGAGGGATCTATAGCGAATCTGTAAGCCTTCTTTTGGGTTGTAACTTCTATGGAAAGGAGAATCTTCCCTTTTGAAAGCTTGCCGTCAATATTCAAATCCGTGATGAGGTTGTCATCTAAAAGCCATGATAACGCTTCGTATGAATATTGGATTGCATCTTCTAAACTTTCTTCATTCAGGGCAGACTTGGCTAGACACCAAAGTCTTGAGCCAAGAGGTTTAGCTTTAGGATCAAGAGAATCACCCCAATATCCACGTCGAGAAGGTTCATAGGAGGGGATATCTTCTACCCGCTGATCAGAAAAAAGACTCATTGCAATTGAGTTCTTGAGCCCGTTTTGTTCACTCAATTCCCCGTCTCCTATTTCTTTTGGCCAGTCTTCATTGTGAAAAATAGATGCGCTTAAGTCTTGCATGAGATTAATTCCTAAATGATTGAAGTTTTTTGATGACCGAAGAAAGCTCAACCTTTGGCCTTAAAAAGGTACATGCCCCAGATGGGCACGTGCCTGTATTGACGAGGTAGGCTGACATTGAATCCACCTTGTCTGCGAGTTCGCAGATGGTGGAGATCAATTCATTTTCTCGATTCTTTATTTCTAGTTTCCCGCCATTTCTTAAGGCAATGGATGAACCCTCATCATTGTACTGGGCGGATTCCCCATCCTTTAAAGCAACAGGACATCCCTTTACAGAGGCTGAAGACACGCCAAAGCCTGTGCGTCTTTCCCCATTAGGAAAAAGGATCAATACCTCTGAGCTTGTGGGTGGACGTGAGGCAAATCCAAAGTGCTGAGAGTGGTGGATATTTTCCTGTGTATCCTCCTCACCCAGACTTACCTGTAAACCGGATTCCACCACCCGATGAATGATTCCTCTTTGAATGAGATTTGAGATCCGAGATCGAATGGGTTTGAAGAGTCTTTCAAAGGATTGAATGAGTGCGTAATCTGTCATTGAGGTGTTCCTCCAGTTTGTGGGGCTTGATCTAGAGCCTTTCTGAAATTGATTTCCTTGGCTTCGAGAGTTGGGTCGATATCGGCGCTATGACCTGATTCACATTCAAGATGAGTTTTTGTTCCACTTGAGTCCAATGTGAAATGGACCGAAGTAATTAGGTATTTTCCTGACACTCCTATTGACGGTAAAAACAAGGAGACAAGTTTGTTAATGTCCCATAGCTTCCCCAAGTGATCCTTCCAGGAGGTCAAAGTAATCTCCACCCGATCGGATTTGGCTCGTCTGACTCTTGCCTCCCATTTCAATCGAGCCTTGGCGATTTGCTCCCTAGTCTCTCCGTCTTGGGAGATCAGGATGGGGCGATATCGCTTGATGGCTGAATCTATTTCTGGAGGAATTTTGAAACGAAGATTTTCTTCCTTTCCTTCAGTGGGTCCGTAGTTGGGTCCACGAGTGACGTACTGACTAAAACGATTTCGGTAGTCTTGGTTGTACTCACAATTTAAGACCCCACTCTTTTCATTGATGAATGCTAATGAGCCTTCTGTATTCGATGGTCGTGTTGCAACCAGATTCCCCCTTCCATCGGAGATAAGCAAAAACCCGCGTAAAGAGGCTGCACGAGAGAGGTTGTCAAAAACGGACTCCTCTTGAATGCTCCATGCCGGAAAGACAGGACCCGTGTTTTTTGGATGAATGAAAGGCACGTGAAACGGCTTTAAGAGTTCATTTGCAATAGTTTCAAGTGAGGCAGGGTTCCACACGCGGGATTGCCTTAAGCTGCTGCAGTCAACAATGTCGGCAGTTTTATCGCGACCGGACACCTCAATCATCCGCTCGGCACGATCCAATCTTTGACGAATGGAATCAATGAACCCAGTGATCACTGTTTCAAGCCCTATTTTGAGTGTGCAGATCTCTCCAGGGTAAAGAGAAAATTCCGGCGGCATCTGCTCCCACACAGGGGAAAGAGTCAAATCAAAGGTACCTGATGCGGTATAAATGGACCGATGGATATCGACTCTACTCCAGCCTTGATGCTCAACCCCTCCGACCAAGAGTTTTACGATGTTCTTAAGCGCAGTTTCCGTTCCAATGTTCCTCAAACGTGTCTCATCAACCATCATGCAGCCTCCACGGGAGTGCCTTTGGAAACGAAACTTGGATCCAAATCAGGGTTCATTTCAGCGAGGCTTGGCGCTTTTGAAACATCTCCATAAAGTTCATAGGAAAGCAGAAGCAAATTGGTATCTCCACGTGTGTGGATTAATTTCACATTTCGTTCTTCATCTTGTCTCTGGAGCGTGAAATAAGTTTCCGATCTGATGCTTTGAATGATTTCAAAATAGGAGTTTGACTGCTCTAAAAACTGATCACAGGAAGATAAGAAAAGTGTCTTCACTCTTTCTCGATCTTTTGTATTCTGAATATCATTCCTTGTAGCAATAGTGCTCATCTGAATCACTATGACTGTTGCCAGTGATTCAGATAAACGGGTGACTTCCTCAGTTGTTTGAGATGGAAAGGGTTTGTCTTCCGCTTGTGAACTCATCGACTCAAAAATAGGCGAAATGGATGAACCGAGGGCGCTAACTAAACTCAATGAATCCATCGGGGATTTGACTAGAAAATCAAGTGTGGCAGTGAGGGCATTTAGAAGAGCTGCGGGTTCAGATAGGATCTCACGGCTGACTTCCTTAAGTTGAGTCAAGGAGGTCATCACATCACCGAGGCCCTCTCTCAATGCTACGAATGGAGCGAGAGCATCTTCAAGTTGTTCCGAAAATGCATCGATGGAATCAGCTGCCTCTGAAAGAGCGCCTGACACAGTGGATGCAGTCGTCGTTACCGTTGTGAACACCGTTTCTAAGAACGTTTGATTTTTTTGTACCTGATCAGCGATGGAGGCAACTGCAATTTGGGGCAGCTCCCCTGCTTCTGAGAACGTCATCGAAAACCAAACCACACCCCATTCACGATTAGTTTCGCATCTGCGATAGTTTGGGCATCTTACTTTCTTGTTCTTTCCAATATAGGGATGATCTAAGATACCAACACCTGGCTGTTCGAGTGCATCTTGGAGCTTTTCGGCCTCTTGCTTATACAGAGCCCCACCCACAAAACCTTGAATCTGCCATTGTTTGGCTCTTTTACCCAAGTCTTCCGTCGCTGAAGTCTCAGAAAAAGGAAACTCGTGGGTAACAATTCGACGACCGCCACAGGTTTCATCATCTTCGATGTAAAATGAAACACCGTTGTATTTGGCTTTTTTAATTCTTCGCTTCCGTGGGATCATGAAAACACCCCCACCGTGGCATAACCAGCATCAAGATTAAGGAATGTATTTCCTCTGGACTGTTCAATTCTTGTTCCTTGAGGGAGATTTTCGAACCTGACTGTTACTTCTGCATTTTGTTTTTCATCTGATTTATTTGAGCTTCTTTTTCGAGAAGACTGAAGTATTTGTTCGAGAAAATCACTTTTGTTTGTGCTGTTTTTGAAAATGAAAGGGAATGAATCATTATTTTTAGGTGTTACTATTTCGGCCTTGAGTACAGGAGGGCGGCCCATCAGAGTGAAAAGGTTTGTGACTGATTCAATTGCTTTTCCAATGACGGAGATGAAAACATGAAAGACTGGGTTAATGGACTCGAACCAAGAAACCGCAGACGAAATCCAGCCCGCGATGGTCTTTCTATATTTTACAATTGCGTAAGTGACTGCGCTGATCACTGCAATGACGGCCAGGTAGCCAGCCAATGCAGTTGCAAATGGAAAAGCTACGATCAACCCGGTCACGACCCGGATACCTTGTGCAACCATAAGGCTGTTTTTAAGTGCTGCAAACGCTCTTACAATTCCCCAGACGGCTTTTCCAAGTTTGAACCCGATACTGAGCGACATGAGACCAAATGCAAGATTAGCAACGCCAATGGTGTTAGACACTAGCGTGAGCCCACGAACGAAGAGACTCACCCACCTGAGTGCTGTATTCATTTCTCTTGGAATACCAGACCCGATATCTCTGAAGAGTGCCTTGAGTGAGTCCCCATTATTCTTGATCCATTCAGAAATACCATCCAGTCCTTTTGAAATGCCTGGAAGAATTTCTATGGATGCAAGGCGCTTGAGCCGATCTAGAGCGGCTTCAAATTTTGTGGTAGCTACAAGGTAGCTAGTCGTAGCTTGATCCGACTTCGTGTAATCCTCTCCCTGAAATTGTGCAGCACGTTTGTGCATCCCCTGACTGCCGAGTCCCATGAGAGGCAAGAGGTCGCTGCCACCTAAGAAGTCATTAGCAAATTGCACTTTCGTTTGTTGCGGAAGTTTCGATTGATTGAGCTTTTCGGCAAATTCCATCAAAATAAGCTCAGGTGACCTCAGCCGATTATTTTTATCTAAAAGTGAAATGGGTGCACCCTGGTGACGAGAGTTGAGTGCTGCTATGGCCTGAGATGGGGCGGTGTTACCCACCTTAAACTGAAATGCCATATCGTTAATACGACCAAAGGCTGAATTAATCGAAGCCGCTGGGGTTCCGACACTTTCCGCTGCGAGTCGATAAGAACGAAGTTTATCGGGTGTAGTATTCAGCCGATTCGCCTCGTGTTTGAGTTCGATATTGGACTTTGAAATATCAGAGAACATCCGATTCGACGCAAATGAGAGACCACCAATGACTACTCCAGATGTAGCAAGAACTGAAAACGCATCCTTTGCAGCACTTCCAAGGAGCTTGAAACTGCCTGCGGCCCGAGAAGTCCCAGACTCAATTTCAGCCACAAGCCTTTTCACTTCTAGTGAGCTGCCAATGCCTGAAATTTCTGTTTTCAATGTCGAGACCGAATCCGCCATTTGTCTTGGCGCTGTCACAGAAGCAATATTCCCTCCGAGAGCCTTGAGTGAGGCACCTTGCTTCGAGACATTCCCAGTGACTCGATTGAGGGTCTTGCTCACCTCATCAATGGCTCTAATCGTTACTGCAACTGCAAAGTTTGCTGGCATATTTCTTCAGCTCTTTCACTCCAAAATTCAAAGTCATCCGGTTCAAAATCCCAGAGAGATTCGGGGTTAAAGTGGAACAGATGGGCAAATAACCCTAACCTTTGGGCATAGTCTCCTGGGAATTTGGAAAAAAACCACTGATCACCTCAATGGCTCGCATGGCATCCTCAACTGAAAGCTCGTCAATCACGCTGGGGACCACTCCCGTTGAAGTGGAGACTAATCCCAGGAAATCTCCCATCCCTGGGATTGTAGGAAACTTTCGCAAGTGCTTAGCCTTCAGAGCTTGGAAGGTAAGTTCTGTGATATTTTCGGAACCATTATTGATCGGATCAGTAAGTTTGAGTGTTTTCATGAATTCGTCCTTTCATTATTTTAATTCCTCAGCAGATCGGCCTTCGAGCCGAAATGTGATATTGGCTTCTTCAGTCTGAGTTTCTCCAGTGCCTGCAAACCAGCAATTTCTTAAAATTATTGTTTTTCCATTGGCAAGCTCAAGAGTTGCTGTGCCATCGTCGAGTGTGCAGAGCGCTTTGAGATCGATATCCTTTCCGTCGTAAATTTCTCCCTCAATGAAAGGGACCTGGGCGGTGGATTTATACCCAATGGATTGCCCAGAAGCGTCCAACAGAGCTTCATTCTTAGGCATTCCGAGATTGTATTTGAAGGAGCCACCCTTCGCAGAAAAAAGAGTCCCGTTAATTTTAAGATGAATAATCCCTGATCTTCGATTCGCGTAGCCCATACAATTATCCTCAAATGAGAAATGAAATTTTCGCCCCAATGACGTTGAGTTGAGAAATCAGTCTAGGAGACATAAAGAAATCGAGTCTTCCTCGATCTTTGGTGTTTCTCTCGACAATGAGATCACTCTTGAATTGATCAAAGTTCTCGACGAGCCCCTGTTCTTCCCAACTTAAAAACAGAGCGATAGCCTCGCATTGTGCTGTTTTTGGTGTCAGAATTGCGGATCCAGGTTGAACAATTACTCCATCGTCAGCGAG